>NZ_JBOHKS010000107.1:0-27170 GCF_050729195.1 Hypericibacter sp. | reverse complement strand
CGAAATCCCAGGCACCGACCACGTCGGCCGCCAGCAGCGGCGGGATGCCGAATTGCAGCGCCTCGATCTCGTCATCGCGCAGCACGCGTGCGGCCAGCCGCGGCGCCTCGATCTTGCCGTTGAAATGACCACCCAATAGAACCTTGGCGCCGCGCCGTCCGGTGACATGCGCCGCCATGGTGAAGGGCGTGTCAGCCGGCACTTGCGGCCGGACCCGCAGGATCGCCTCGGCCTCGCTGCCGGAATCGTCGCGCGCCATATGGGCCAGCGGGCGCTGGCTGAGGCGGACCTCGCCGGTCGCCGCATCGAAGCTCGCGGTGACACGGTACCAGGCGCGTTCGCGCATCGGGCGGTTCGTCTTGATCGCCGCAAGGCCGCCCTTGCCATCGCCCAGATCGAGGGCAAGCGCTCCGGTCTGGTCGAGTCCGAGCCGGAAGCCGGCGCGCGTCTGCTCCGACCAGCGCGCCAGCAGGGTCTGCGGCTTCTTGCCGGGCAGGGTCGGCCAGACCAGCGCGGTGAGGGTGAAGCTCTGCAGCCGGTCGAGAAGCGGGGAGGGCGGCACCAGCACGGCCGAGCCGGTGTCGAGCGGCTGCCGGCGCGTCGGGTAATCGCCATTGGCCGGGTTGGCGACGGGCGCGTCCTTGTAGCCGGCGCCATTCGGAGAATCGTCGCCACAAATCATGCGGACAACCTCGGCATGGAACTGCGGGGCGCCGGCCTCGCAACTGACCTTGACCTGAAGCCGGTCGCCGGGGCGCAGGCTGTGGCGGTCGCCGTAGCCGAAGATTTCGAGCATGGGAATGGACCTGTCGGAAGAAGGCGTCAGTCGAGGGCGAGCTCGCGGCCGGTCAAGGCCTGCCAGCGCAGCTTGAACACCGCCCATTCCGCCTCCTCATAGGAGGTGAATTCATAGCCGGGCACCGGCGTGACCGGATCGCCGAGCTCTGCGCCCATGCGGCCGAGGCCCCAGCGCTTGTGGCGCTCGAGCGTCACCAGCACGAGCCGGCCGGCATTACTGCCGGCCCGCATCCGGTTGATGACGCGTTGCAGCTCGCCGCTATGGCGGCCGAAGGGTTTGTCGCGGAACTCGCGCGCCAGGTCGAGGCGCCCAGGGTCGATCTCATACATCAGCATCGATCTCATACATGGAAGGCTCCGGGAAGGATTCTTCGGAAGATGGCGACCGGCCCGCGGCACCCGCGGGCCGGCCCCGGTCCGTTACGCTCAGCCGGCCTTCACATCCTCGAAGATCTTGTTGCGCCGCTGCTCCATCTCCGGCGAGACCTCGGTCTCGAACACGCTGTGCTGGAACAGGTTGGAGGGCGAGGCGAAGCCCAGATCCGCAACGATCTTCTGGTCGGCGATCTTGAACGAGTCCTTGTTGCAATGACCGTAGCCATATTGCTCGATCATGAACTTGCCGCTCTCGGGCGAGGACATGGCGTCGAGGAAATCGTAGACCTGCTCGTCGGGGACCGTCGAGTTGGCCATATGCACGAGGCCGCAGGTCCAGCTCAGGATACCTTCCTTGGGCGTCATATACTCGACCGGGATGCCCTGCTTCTTCATGGCGGCGAGGCCGTCATTCCAGGCATAGGCGATCAGGATCTCGCCCGAGGCCATCGCCTGCTGATAATCCGCCGGGGCATCCCAGTAGAAACGCACCAGGGCCCGCTGCTTCATCAGATAGGCTTTGATCTTGGCGCCGTCTTCCTCGGAGAACTCGTAGGGATTGATCCCGAGCGCCAGCCCCGCGACCGAGACGGTCGGGGTCGCGTTATACATCGAGATCTGCCCCTTATACTTCTCGTCGAAGGCGAGCTTCCAGGACATCTCCTCGGGCTGCACCTTGTCGCTGCGATAGAGCAGCGAGCCGTTGCCCCAGTCGAACGGCAGGATGTAATGCTCGCCATCGATGTTCGCTCCCGGCAGCGCCAGCAGCTCGGGCCAGACGTCCTTCCAGTATTTGAGTTTCGCGGTATCGAGCGGCTTGATCATCTTGAGCTTGTGCCAGCGCGCGACATCCTCGACGCAAGGATGCGCGACGTCGGTGGTGAAGCCCGATTGCAGTTTCTGGAAGGCCTCCTCGGTGCCGCCGAAGAGACTGAAGGTCGGCGGCGTGCCGTACTTCTTCACATAGCCCTGCATGATGTCGGGGATGTCGTAGCCGGCCCAGGTGTAATATTTGAGGTCGCCGCCGGCGGCGGCGGCCCCGGCCGGACGGCTGAAGCTGTAGGTCGTCACGGCGCCCAGGCCCATCGCGGCCAGGCTGCGGTGAAAATCGCGGCGCGAGAGCTTGCCCTCGGCCAGGCGATCGAAGAATCGGTTCTTTTCCATGATGCGTCTCTCTCCCTGGAGTTTCCGTCCTTGCGTGGATCGATCGGGGCGTCGGGTCTTCGACCTCTTCGCCCTCATTCTCGTCTCGTCCCTCGACGGCTGTCACTTCAACAAGAATCGCATCCCGCGACAAGCCGCCGTTGTGTGGAAATTTAGGGGGATGGACGCGCTCGCGGGACGATGAGACGCGCCGCCTCCCTGGGCCTCAACGCCCGAGCGGCGCCATCACCTCGGTCAGGCTGCGCTCGAGCAAATCGACGATCTCCACCAGCTCCGCTTCGGTTGCGTTATAGGGCGGCGACAGGATGATCTGGTCGCCGCGGATGCCGTCGACATTGCCACCGGTCGGATAGCAGATGAGTCCGTTGGCGAAGGTCCGGTCGCGGACCTTGATGCTGAGCTGCAGCGCCGGATCGAACGGCTCCTTGGTCGCCTTGTCGGCGACCAGCTCGATGCCGAGGAAGAAGCCGCGGCCGCGGATATTGCCGACATAGTTGCGGGATCCGAGCCGGTCCTGCAGCGCCTGCTTGAGCTTGGCGCCCTCGCGCGCGACCCGCTCGACCAGCTTGTCGCGGGCGACGATCTTCTGCACGGCGACGCCGGCGGCGCAGGCCGCGGTATGGCCGGTGAAGGTGTGGCCCGTCAGGGGTGCGCCATAACGTTCGAGGATCGGACCCGCCACGCGTTCGTGATAGACCGCGACGCCGAGCGGCATGTAGCCGCCGGCGAGACCCTTGGCGACCGACATGATGTCGGGCTCGACGCCGTCATGCTCGAGCGCGCGCCAGGTGCCGCAGCGCCCGGCCCCACACATGACCTCGTCGGCGATCATGAGCACGCCATAGCGGTCGCAGATCTCGCGGATGCGCTTGGCATAGCCGGCCGGCGCCGGCAGCGCGCCGCCGGCGGCGCCCACCACCGGCTCGAACACGAAGGCGGCGATGCGGTCGGGGCCCTGGCGCAGGATCTCGCGCTCCAGCTCGTCGGCGCAGAAGGCCGCGACGTCCTCGGGTTTCACGCCCTTGGGCGGGCGGTATTCATTGACGGTCGAGAGGAAGCTTGCCTCGGTCAGCGCGCCCTCGAAGGGCAGCCGGCGGTCGCGGAAGCCGGAGATGGCGAGCGCGCCCAGCGTGTTGCCATGCCAGGAGCGCTGGCGCGCGATGAAGCGACGGCGCGTCGTCTCGCCGCGCGCGGAATGATATTGCAGCGCCAGCTTGAGGCAGGATTCGACCGCCTCCGATCCACCCGAGACGAACACCATGCGGTTCAGGCCCCCGCCGCCGTTGCTCGCCACCCTCTCGGTCAGCTCTTCCAGCGGGTCGCTGGTGAAGGCGTAGCGATAGCCATGGGCGACGCGATCGAGCTGCGCCTTGATCGCGTCGTTGACCTCCTCGTTGCCATGGCCGAGGCAGAACACCGCCGGCCCGCCCGAGCCGTCGAGATAGCGCTTGCCGGTCGAGTCATAGACGCAAGAGCCCTTGCCCCAGGCGATCTTCGGCAGCGCGCCCTCGCCGAAATGGGTGGCAGCGCTGGCGGCTTTGGCGGGCTTGGACATGGATGGCTCCTGGCGGGCGAGACCTTGCTGCCTGCATCTCGAGGCGGGGGCGGCAAGGTCCGGAAAGAGTGCGGTAATCTGCCAGAACCCGGGGCCTTGGCAAGCGCGCGAGCGGGCGATGCCCCTATGATTTTTGCGGTCGCCGGGCCGGTCCCGCCTGTGCTAAATGCTGGCCCGCCTGCGGGTTGGCGCGGAGTTTCCCGGTTCGGGATGATTTCTGCGCCGCAAGCTGGCACAACTGAACAGTTCATGGCCCGTTCGCGGCCGGACGCCTGAAGGGATCTCGCGAGCGGCCGATCAGGGGAACTCCCGCCCGTGTCGCGGGGCCCGATCCTCGCAAAGGACCGATGCCCACTTTCCTCGATTTCGAAAAGCCGATCGCCGAGCTCGAAGGCAAGATCGAAGAGCTGCGCCATCTGGAGAACAAGGGCGACCTCAACATCGCCGAAGAGGTCGCGCGCCTTCAGGGCAAGGTCGACAAGCTGCTGCGCCAGACCTACGGCAAGCTGACCGCCTGGCAGAAGACGCTGGTCGCGCGCCATCCCGAGCGCCCGCATTTCCTCGACTATATCGCCAGCCTGTTCCAGGAGTTCACGCCGCTCTCGGGCGATCGCAGCTTCGCCGACGACCGCGCGATCCAGGGCGGCTTGGCGCGCTTTCGCGGCCGGCCGGTGATGGTCATGGGCCATGAGAAAGGCTCCGACACGGCGAGCCGCGTGCGCCACAATTTCGGCATGGCGCGCCCCGAGGGCTATCGCAAGGCGCAGCGCCTGATGGATCTGGCCGACCGTTTCGGTTTGCCGGTGATCGCGCTCGTCGACACGCCGGGCGCCTATCCCGGCGTCGATGCCGAGGCGCGGGGGCAAGCCGAGGCGATCGCGCGCTCGATCGAGACCTGCCTCAAGATCCGCGTGCCGCTGGTGGCGGCCGTCATCGGCGAAGGCGGCTCGGGTGGCGCCATCGCGCTCGCCGCCGGCAATCGCGTGCTGATGCTCGAGCATGCCGTCTATTCGGTGATCTCGCCCGAAGGCTGCGCCTCGATCCTCTGGCGTTCGGCCGAGCAGGCCAAGGAAGCGGCCGAGGCGCTCAAGCTCACCTCGGAGGATCTGCTCAAGCTCGGCGTGATCGACGAGATCGTGCCCGAGCCCCTCGGCGGCGCTCATCGCGGCCGCGAGGAAACGATCACGGCGCTGGGGGCCGCGCTGGAAAAGTCGCTGACGGAGCTCGACGGCCTCTCGGGCGACGACCTCCGGCGGACGAGACGCGAGAAGTTCCTCGCCATGGGCGAGAAGGGGCTTGGATAGCGGCTTCGAGCGCTGCTCTTCATCTTTCCTCGCCCTCACGAAGTGAGGGAGGGGGATGCGTAGAGTTAGTCGGAGCGAAGCGGAGATTTACTCGGAGCTGGGTGAGGGTGAACCTTCGACCCACCTCACCCTACCCTCTCCTCCCGCTATGCGGGCGGAGAGGAAAGCCTCATCCTGAAAGAACGCGCTCGTCAGCCGCTTCCTTCACACCTTCCCGTGGCATTGCTTGAACTTCTTGCCGGAGCCGCAGGGGCAGGGGGCGTTGCGCTGGACCTTGCCGAACTGCGATTCGGGGACGCGCGGCTGGGCGGCTGCCGAGGCGGCGCTCATGGCCATTGGCCGCGCCGCCGTGCCGTTGGGGCGGGCCATGCCGACGACCGGACTGCCCGACGGCGCCGCGGGGGCAGCGCCAAGGGCGCCATTTTCCAGGGCCGGGTCCTGCCGCGTCTCGCGCATCGGGGTCGAGGGCGGCGGCGGAGCCAGGTCTTCCGGGCGGCTGACGCGGATCTCGATATGCGACAGCACGCTGGTCACGGTCTCGCGAAGGCGCGCCAGCAGGCCTTCGAACATCTCGAAGGCCTCGCGGCGATACTCGTTGAGCGGATCGCGCTGGCTGTAGGCCCTGAGACCGATGCCATGGCGCAGATGATCCAGCGCCAGCAGATGCTCCTTCCACAGATGGTCGAGGATCTGGAGCAGCAGATTCTGCTCGGCCTTGCGCATGATCTCAGCACCAAAGCGCTGCTCGCGTTCGGCCGTGTGCTTGTCCGAGGCCTCAGTCAGGCGCTCGCGCACCATGTCGACGTCGATGCCCTCTTCCTTGGCCCAGGCCTCGACCGGGAGGTCGAGCGCCAGGACGCGCAGCACCTCTTCATGGAGCCGCCCGACTTCCCACTGCTCGGGATAGGAGCCCTTGGGGATGGTGCTGTCGACCAGCGCATGGATCGTCTCGTGGCGCATGTCGGCGATGGTCTGGCCGAGCTCCTCGGCCTGCATCAGCTCGCGGCGCTGTTCGTAGATCACCTTGCGCTGATCGTTCATGACGTTGTCGAACTTCAGCAGGTTCTTGCGGATCTCGAAGTTCCGCGCCTCGACCTTTTGCTGCGCCTTTTCCAGCGCCTTGTTGACCCAGCTATGGACGATCGCCTCGCCTTCCTTGAGGCCGAGCTTCTGCAGCATCGAATCCATGCGCTCGGAGCCGAAGATGCGCATCAGATCGTCTTCGAGCGAGAGATAGAAGCGTGAGGCGCCGGGATCGCCCTGGCGGCCGGAACGGCCGCGCAGCTGGTTGTCGATGCGCCGGCTCTCATGGCGCTCGGTGCCGAGGACGAAGAGCCCGCCGGCTTCGAGCGCCACCTGCTTGGCGGCCGCGACCTCGGTCTTGATCTGCTCGATCTTGGCCTTGCGCTGGGTCTCTTCCATCGCCTCGGTCTCGCGCCGGATGCGCATGTCGATATTGCCGCCGAGCTGGATGTCGGTGCCGCGGCCGGCCATGTTGGTGGCGATCGTCACGGCCCCCGGCACGCCGGCATCGGCGATGATGTAGGCCTCCTGCTCGTGATAGCGCGCGTTCAAGACCTGATGGGGGATGTGGCGCTGCTTGAGCATCGAGGAGAGCAGCTCGGATTTCTCGATGCTGGCCGTGCCGACCAGCACCGGCTGCTCGCGCGTGCGCGCATCGATGATCGCGTCGATGATGGCGCCGTATTTTTCCTTCGCCGTTCGGAAGACCTGATCGTCGTCATCCTTGCGGATGGTCGGCAGGTTGGTCGGGATCTCGATGACGTCGAGGCCGTAGATGTCCGAGAATTCCGGCGCCTCGGTCATGGCCGTGCCGGTCATGCCGGCCAGCTTTGGATAGAGGCGGAAGAAGTTCTGGAAGGTGATCGAGGCGAGGGTCTGGTTCTCGTTCTGGATCTGCACCCGCTCCTTGGCCTCGAGCGCCTGATGCAGTCCCTCGGAGTAGCGTCGGCCTTCCATCATGCGGCCGGTGAACTCGTCGATGATGATGACCTTGTTGTCCTTGACGATGTAGTCGCGGTCGCGCTGGAACAGCTTGTGGGCCTTGAGGCCCTGCATGGTGTGATGGACCAGCGCCACGTTCTGGATGTCGTACATCGAATCGCTGCGCAGCTGGCCCGCATCCTTCAGCAGCTGCTCCATATGCTCGACGCCGGGCTCGGTCAGGGTCACCTGACGGCCCTTTTCGTCCAGCTCGTAATCCGCCGCGACCAGGTGCGGGATCAGCGCGTCGATCTTGATATATAGCTCCGAGGAATCCTCGGTCGGACCGGAAATGATGAGCGGCGTGCGCGCCTCGTCGACCAGGATGCTGTCCACCTCGTCGACGATCGCGAAGTTGAACTTCTCGCGCTGCACCATCTGCTTGATGTCGTACTTGTTCAGGTTGTCGCGCAGATAGTCGAAGCCCAGCTCGTTGTTGGTGCCGTAGGTGACGTCGCAGGCGTATTGCCGCTGGCGCTCGACGTCGTTGAGGCCGTGCACGATGCAGCCGACGGTCAAGCCGAGGAAGCGGTAGACTTGGCCCATCCATTCGGCGTCGCGCTGGGCGAGATAATCGTTCACGGTGACGACATGGACGCCCTTTTCCGAGAGCGCGTTCAGATAGACGGGGAGGGTCGCGACCAGGGTCTTGCCTTCGCCGGTCTTCATCTCGGCGATCATGCCGCGATGCAGCACCATGCCGCCCATGAGCTGGACGTCGAAATGCCGCTGGCCCAGCACGCGCAAGGCGGCCTCGCGCACGGTGGCGAAGGCGTCGGGCAGGATGTCGTCGAGCGTCTCGCCCTTGGCGATCCGGTCCTTGAGCCAGGCGGTGCGGGCCTTGAGCGCCTCGTCGTCCAGCGCCTTGACCTCGGGCTCGAGCGCGTTGATGTCCTGGACGGACTTGGCGAGGGTCTTGATGTAACGGTCGTTGGCGGAGCCGAACAGCCGCTTGGCAAGGACGGAAAGCATTCAAACCTCGAAGAGCGCGGGAATTGCCCCGTTTCGGGGCGTCGCCTCGGGAAAAGGTCAAAAAAGACCGGCAAACCAACCGGACAGCCCCTCTGGGGCCCCGGGGCGGAAAGAGACATAGGACCCCGCCCCCGGCCTGTCAACGCAAGGGGCCGGTGCCGCGTCGCTAGGACCCAGCCCCGGCCGAATCACCCTTCGGTTCGGGCCCCGGATTCGGCCAGCCCCCTCGGCGTTCGTGACCAGCCTGTCACGCCAATGTGACGGAATTGGCCCCGCGATGGCGGCCCCGGGCGGTCTTGTGCCGGGACCGGCGCTGTGCATGATGGGCGCCGCCCAAGCGGCCTCGGGCCCAATCGTGACGGCTGCTGGCATCTCTTAAACCTTTCCAGAGCCATCGATGAACAAGCTGCTCATGGCCGGCGTCGCGGCCGTCCTCGTCTTCGCTACGCAACCGCTCCTGGCCGACGACGCCACCACCACGACGCCTGCCGCCGCACCTGCCGCACCCGCTGCCGACGCCGATCCGGTCGTCGCCATCGTCAATGGCACGCCCCTCCATCGCTCCGACGTGGTCGCTTCGGCCCGCGGCCTCCCCGAGCAGTATCAGCAGCAGATCGACCTGATCTTCCCGGCCCTGGTCGAGCGGCTGGTCGGGCTCGAGCTGCTGGCCCAGGCCGGCCGCGATGCGAACCTGGCCAACGACCCCGAAGTCCAGAAGATGATGAAGGTCTATGAGGGCCAGGCCATCCGTCAGGTTTATATGACCAACCTGATCCATGACGGGGTCACGGATGAGGAGGTCAAGAAGCGCTACGACGCCTATGTCGCAGCGAATCCGCCCAAGACCGAGATCCATGCCCGCCATATCCTGCTCAAGACCAAGGAAGAGGCCGTGGCGGTCATCGCCGAGCTCGACAAGGGTGCCAATTTCGCCGAGCTGGCCAAGACCAAGTCGACCGATCCGGCCGCGTCCAATGGCGGCGATCTGGGCTATTTCCTGCCCGAAGAGATGGTGAAGCCCTTCGCCGATGCCGCCCTGGCCCTGGAAAAGGGCAAATACACCGAAACTCCGGTCCAGACCGAGTTCGGCTGGCATGTGATCTTCCTCGAGGACAAGCGCGAGCGGAAGCCGCCGACCCTCGACGAGATGAAGCAGGAGCTGCAGAGCCAGATCGCCGAGGAGATCGTCGGCAAGAAGGTCGAGGCGCTGCGCGCGACGGCGAAAGTCGAGCTCTTCAATCCGGACGGCACGCCGCGGCCCGACACCCCGCCGGCCCCGGCCGATGGCGGGGCGGCGGCACCGGCGACCGACGGAACGACGGCACCGGCAACCACCGCGCCGGCTCAGTGACATCTCTTTGACGGGGCCGGGCAGGACTGCCCAGCCCCGCCCAAAGTTTGCTATGACGTGATCCCCGCTCCGGCTGAAGGCCGGGGCGGGGTTTTTCAAACCGGACGTGGGGCCCTCCGGATCGGCCCCTCGCCCTAGAACCGCCTTGAGGTCAGGACCCATGCTGGATCGCTCGCCGCTCGCGCCCGCCCAGACTCCCACCCTTCCGCCGATCGCCGGCGTCAGGCTGTCGGCGGCTGCCTGCGAGATCCGATATAAGGGCCGCAAGGATGCGACGCTGATCGAGTTCGCGCCCGGATCGACTGTGGCCGGCGTTTTCACCCGCTCGCTCGCCCCCAGCGCCCCGGTCGATCTCTGCCGCAAGCATCTCAAGGGCAAGACGGCACGCGCCATCCTGGTCAATTCCGGCAATGCCAACGCCTTCACCGGCAAGCTCGGCAAGGCCGCCTGCGACCGCTCGGCCAAGGCCGTCTCGGAGACGCTGGGCTGCAAGATCGGCGAGGTGTTCCTGGCCTCGACCGGCGTCATCGGCGAGCCGCTGCCGGTCGAGAAGCTGGTGGCGGGCCTCGATGGTCTTCATCGCGATCTGAGCGGCGGCGGTTGGGCCGATGCCGGGGCCGCGATCATGACCACCGACACCTTTCCCAAGCTCGCCACCCGCCAGGCCAAGATCGGCGGCGTCGCGGTCACGATCAACGGCATCGCCAAGGGCTCGGGCATGATCGCGCCCGACATGGCGACCATGCTGGCCTTCGTCGCGACCGACGCGAAGATCCCGGCGCCGGCCTTGCAGAAGCTGCTCAGCGCCGGCAATGAGCGCTCCTTCAACTGCGTCACGGTCGATGGCGACACCTCGACCAGCGATACGCTGCTGCTGGTCGCGACCGGACAGGCCAAGCATGCGCCGGTCAAGAGTGCGGCCGACGCCCATCTCAAGGCCTTCCGCGCGGCCCTCGACGATCTCCTGATCGATCTGGCGGTCCAGGTGGCGCGCGACGGCGAGGGGGCCACCCGCCTTATGACGATCGACGTCACCGGCGCGGTCTCGGACAAATCCGCCCATCGCATCGCGCTCGCCATCGGCAACTCGCCGCTGGTCAAGACCGCGGTCGCCGGTGCGGATGCCAATTGGGGCCGCATCGTGATGGCGGTCGGCAAGGCCGGCGAGAAGGCCGAGCGCGACAAGCTCAAGATCTCGATCGGCGGCACGACCGTCGCCGCCAAGGGGCAGCGCGTCGCCGGCTATGACGAGGCGCCGGTCGCCGCCCACATGAAGGGTCGCGAGATTGCGATCGCCGTCGATCTCGGGCTCGGCCGCGGCAAGGCCCGGGTCTGGAGCTGCGACCTGACCCACGGCTATATCGCGATCAATGGCGACTATCGGAGCTGACAGCGATTCCGGCTGTGCGGCGCCGCGGATCGAGACGCCGCGCCTGATCCTGCGCGCGGTCACGCTGGCCGACGCGCCCTGGATCGAGCGCTATGTCAGCGATTGGGACGTGGCGCGCCACACCGCGCGCATTCCCCATCCCTATCCGGCGGGCGGCGGCGTCGATTTCGTGCGCAGCCTCGATTCCAACGACGGCCCCACCTTCGCCATCGAACGGCGCGAGGACCGCGAGCCTGTGGGCCTGATCGGGCTCGAGCTCGAGGGACCGGGCGAGGCCGAGATCGGGTTTTGGATCGGCAAGCCCTTCTGGAGCCGCGGCTATGCCAGCGAGGCACTCAAGGCCGTCGTCGAGCATGCCTTTCGCAAGATCGGCCTCTCCTCCCTGATCGCGATGGCCGTCCCGGAGAACCGGGCCTCGATCCGCGTGCAGGAGAAGGCAGGCCTGACCTACACCGGCATGGCCGAGACCGACGCGCCGGCGCGCGGCGGCAAGCACAAGGTCGAGCGGCGCGCTATCGATACGGCAAATTGGGAACGGCATCGAGTCGAGGACGCGCCGCCGATTTTGCTGGTGGTTGCTGTCGCGCTCATTGATGCGGATGGCCGCGTGTTGCTGGCGCAGCGGCCGCCGGGCAAATCGATGGCGGGGCTATGGGAGTTTCCGGGCGGGAAGCTTCATGCGGGCGAAAGCCCGGAGGAGGCCCTGGTGCGCGAGCTGAAAGAGGAGCTCGGCATCGATACCAGCGAGAGCTGCCTGGCGCCGATCGCCTTCGCCTCGCATCGCTACGAGAAGTTCCATCTGCTGATGCCGCTCTATGTCTGCCGCGTCTGGAAGGGCACGCCCCACCCCCATGAGGGCCAGACGCTGGCCTGGGTGCGGCCGCAGAAGCTTGGCGACTATCCGATGCCGCCGGCCGATCTGCCCTTGATCCCGGTGCTGCAGGATCTGCTCTAGGCGCCGCGCTTGGCGGCGTACTCCGCCCGGTCGGCGAGATAGCCGGGCCCCGCCAGATAGGCGAACTCGCCGGCGCGCGTGGTGGTGACGCAATCGCGCGCCGCCAAGGTCTCGTCGGGGATTCCCGGGTGACACATGATCAGGCTCCCGGGCGGTGCCACCGCCAGCCAGCGGCGGAACAGCGCGCGATAGGATTCGCTTGGGCTGAAGCTGCGCACACCGAGGAAGCCGCGGTTGAGGGCCTGATCGCCGGCTTCCGCCGCCAGCCGCCGTCCCATCCAGCCGAGCATGGTGGCCTTGCCCTGCTGGGGCAGCGCACCCTTCGCGATACCCACGGGCAGCTCGATCATGCGCACGGGCACGTTGTGGCGGCGGGCCAGGGTGAGCACCACGTCGCGCACGATCGGCAGGACCTGCACATGCTTGTGGCCGTCGATGAAATCGGGCTTGCGCCCGAGCGCCGTCGCGAGCCGGTCGAACTGCCGCTCAAGCTCGGCCGCGATCTCCCGGCCATCGACCTGGCGCGCATAGGCGCGCATCAGAAGGCGGGCCATGGAAGGAAGTCGGCCGCTTCGTGAAAATTTCTTCATCGGGCCGAGCGGCCGGTAATCGGTCAGGGTGAAATGCAGGCCGATCCGGCAGGCGCCCCCTGCAGCGAGGAGGGCCGCGATCTCGCTGTCGAAATCGTCGAAAACGGTCATGACGCTGGTGGCATCGAGACGCCGGTCGGCGACCAGCTCGCGGATCGCACGATCGACGCCGGGCGCCAGACCGTAATCGTCGGCGCAAACCAGGGGAGAAGACATTAATCGCATTTTATGATGCCGGACACTTTCTCGCCGCAGTCTCGACACACCATCAGCCCACCTGTGATTGCGAAGGCGTGCAGGCGGGGCGATGAACAAGAACGATCCTATCAATTTGGCGGTTGTCGTGCCCTTCTTCAATGAAGGGCCGGGTGCGGCGGCATTTCTCGATCGGCTGCGCCAAGCGCTGGCGGTGGTCGAGCGCAGCGGCGCCATCGCGCCCGATTGGCGCGTGATTTGCATCAATGACGGCAGCAGCGACGATACGCTGCCGGCACTGCTGCAGGCGCGCCGCCTCGAGCCGCGCATCGCGGTGATCGATCTCTCGCGGAACTTCGGCAAGGAATATGCGCTGACCGCCGGCCTCGATCATGCCGATGCCGACGCGGTGGTGGTGATGGATGGCGACGGCCAGCATCCGCCCGAGATGATGGGCGCGATGATCGCGGCCTGGCAGGACGGCAACGACGTCGTCTACATGGTGCGCGAGGCGCGCGACGTGCGCGGCCTCCACCGGTTCCTGCGCAATCTCTTCTACCGCCTCTTCTCGCTGGCCTCGCGGACCAAGCTGCCGCCGGAGGCGGGCGACTTCCGGCTGATGGACCGCCATGTAATCGCGGCGATCCGGCAATTGCCGGAGCGCACCCGTTTCCTGAAAGGGATCTACAGTTGGGTCGGATTCCGCCAGACCGGGCTCAGCTACCGCGAAGATGCGCGCATGCAGGGCCAGAGCCATTGGCGGCTGTCGCGGCTTCTCGGCTTCGCGATGGATGCCTTCACCGCTTTCTCGACCCTGCCCTTGCGGATCTGGAGCTGGATCGGCGCCGCGGTCGCGGGCCTCAGCCTGCTCTATGGCGCCTGGCGCGTGGTGCGCGCGGTCTTCTGGGGCATCGACGTGCCGGGCTTCGAGACCATCGTGGTCTCGATCACCTTCCTCGGCGGCATGCAGCTGCTGTCGCTGGGCGTGCTCGGCAGCTATATCGGCCGCATCTTCGAGGAGGTCAAAGCGCGTCCGCTCTATATCGTGCGGCGCTGCTACGGGCTCTCGGAGGAATTGCCGGAGGCCGCCAACGAGACGGGTCCGCGGGCCGTCTGGGACGGTCCCGCCCGTCAGTCTTCGCCGGTGCTCTTCAAGGGCCGTTCCTGAGTCCCCAGCGCCTCCGCCAGGCGCGCCTTGGCGCTTCCCGGCCGCAATGGCTTCTGCTGCGAGTCATGCGGCGCCCAGCCGGCGAGAAACAAAATCCGGAACGTCGCCTTGATCCTGCCCCCGGCGTCGGCGTGACGCCCGGCATAGAGCTCGGCCGCGCGCAGCAGGCTGCGCTGGGAGAGGGCGCCGCCTGAAACCAGCGTCGAGGCTTCGCCCATGCCGCGCAGATCCGCCAGCAGGCGGAAGGGATCGGCATAGGTGACGGTGATGATCTCGTGATCGGCGACCGGGAGTGCGAAGCCCGCGCGCTGCAGCAGGCCCGCCGCATCGCGCAGCTCGGGCAGGGGCGCCACGCGGGGGCGGGCGCCGCCGCTCATTTCCGATTCCGCCTCGGCCAGCGCATCGCGCAGCTCGACCAGGGTTCCCGCGCCGAACATCGCCGCCAGGAACAGGCCGTCCGGTTTCAGCGCGTGACGGATCTGCAGCAGCGCGCCTGGCAGGTCGTTGACCCAATGCAGCGACAGATTGCTCATCACCAGATCGAGGCTTCGGCTCGCGAAGGGCAGGATCTCCTCGTCGGCCACCAGGGCGAGCCCGCCCTCGGGTGCCGCCCGCCGCAGCATCGCCATCGAAAGGTCGCTCTGCACCAGCCGGTCGACCTTGCCCGTCGGCGCCAGCGCCCGGCCGAGCTCGCCGCCATGGCAGCCCAGATCGAGCGCCAGCTCGAATCGGCGGGCGAAGTCGCTTACCCGTTCGGCCAGCCGCTCGGCCACGTCCTTGAACAGGAAATCATGCTTGGCCCATCCCGGCGCGGCGCGGTCGCGATGCAGGCGCAGGCGACGCCGGTCGAAGGGGGCGACGGTCGGATCCATGATGCCGGGGATCATGGCCCGGCCCGTCGCTCCCGGAAAGGGATCTTCGCCCGCGACCGATTGACAGGAAAGCGAGGCCGGACGAAGAGTCGGGGCCATGGTCGATGCCGCCTCCCTGACGATGCGCGCGGTGGCCCTGGGCCGCTCCGCGCTCGATGCCTTGCTGCCGCCGCGCTGCCTCGTCTGCGGCGCCTCGGTCGGCACCGCGGGCGCGCTCTGCGCCGGCTGCTGGGCGCGCATGACCGTGCTGGGGCCGCCCTGCTGCAGCGGCTGCGGCTACCCGTTCGACTATGGCCAGGCCGAGACCGAGGGCGAGACGCTCTGCGGGGCTTGCCTGCGCGAGCGTCCGGCCTATGCGCGGGCGCGCGCCGTGCTGCGCTATGACGATGCCAGCCGCGGTCTCATCATCGCTTTCAAACATGCCGACCGCACCGATGCGGCGCCGGCGCTGGGACGATGGCTCGCCAATGCCGGGGCCGAGCTGCTGCAGGATGCCGATCTCGTCGCGCCGGTGCCGCTGCATCGCTGGCGCCTGTTCCGCCGCCGCTACAACCAGGCGGCCTTGCTGGCGAGCCATGTGGCGCGTGCCTCGGGCAAGCCGCATTGCGCCGATCTCCTGACCCGCAAGCGCGCGACGCCGTCGCAAGGACGAATGGGCGCCACCCAGCGGCGGGAGAATGTGGCCGGCGCCTTCATGGTGACGGAACGCCACCGGGCCCGGCTCGAGGGCCGCCGCGTCCTCCTGATCGACGATGTGCTGACCACCGGGGCCACGGCCGGCGCCTGCGCCCGGGTTCTTCTGGCCGGGGGCGCGGAATCGGTCGATCTCCTGACCCTGGCCCGCGTCGTCCGGCCGGTATGACGCCCCGCCAGGGCAGCCATACCAAGCGGAACTTATTCTAACCATTATGAAATCTTGCGTGCATAGGCATTCCTTAAGGGGCCTAGATGACAAATAGGGGTGGTCATGCCACTTTCTCATCGAGGCCCTTGGGTCGGCCGGTCGGGTTGATAAGGCGGACCCTATGACGAGGACGAAATGCCCAAAGTCGAGGTCTACACGTCACAGTTCTGCGGTTACTGCCACCGCGCCAAGAAGCTCCTGGCGGATCGCGGCATCGCCTTCACGGAAATCGATGTCGGCGCCGACCATATCCAGCGCGAGACGATGGTGAAGCGCTCCGGCGGCCGGCGCACGGTGCCGCAGATTTTCGTCGGCGAGCGCCATATCGGCGGGTGCGACGATCTCTATGCGCTCGACCGGAAGGGCGGCCTGATGCCGCTGGTGAGCGCCGCCTGATGGCGGCTCCCTTCAAAGTCGGCCTGGTGCAGATGACGGCGGCGCGCGACGCCGAGCCGAACATCCGCATGGCGCGCGACCTCGTGCGACAAGCGAAAGCACAAGGTGCGGACTTCATCCTCACGCCGGAGAACACCGGCATGATGGAACCGAACAAGCCGGTCCTGCTGCAGAAAGCGAAACCCGAGGCGGAGCATCCGCTGCTGCCGGCCTTCGCCGAACTGGCGAAAGAGACCGGCGCCTGGCTCTTGCTGGGCTCGATCGCCGTCAAGCTCGATGCCACGAGCTGCGCCAATCGATCCTTCCTGTTCGATCCCCAGGGTCGCGTCGCGGCGCGCTACGACAAGATCCATATGTTCGACGTCGATCTCAAGGCCGGCGAGAGCTATCGCGAATCCGCGACCTTCCGGCCCGGCCGCGAGGCCGTCGTCGCCGATCTGCCCTGGGGCCGGCTCGGCCTCACCATCTGTTACGATCTGCGTTTCGCCTATCTCTATCGTGCGCTGGCGAAGGGCGGGGCGAGCTTCATCACGGTGCCGGCCGCCTTCACGCGGCCGACCGGCGAGGCGCATTGGCATGTGCTGTTGCGGGCGCGCGCGATCGAGACCGGCGCCTTCATCTTCGCGCCGGCCCAGTGCGGCGAGCATGCGGAGGGCCGCAAGACCTTCGGCCATTCCCTGATCGTCTCGCCCTGGGGCGAGGTCCTGGCCGATGGCGGGCTCGAGCCCGGCGTCGTGACGGCGATGATCGATCCGGCCAAGGTCGAGGAAGCGCGCGGCATGATCCCGGCGCTGCGCCATGACCGCGAGTTCAGCGGACCTGCGACAGCCACGGTCTTGCGTGCCGCCGGCGAATAACGCGAAGCTTCGACAGGCAATAAAGGAAACGGCGGCTACCCTCGCGGGCGCCGCCGTTTTTCATGCTGCTTGCCGGGCGCAGCGCCCGGCATCTCGATCAGCGATTGGGCTGCGGCGTGACGCGCAAATAGGGCTTCAGCGCCTTCCAGCCTTTCGGGAACAGCTTCTTCGCATCCTCGTCCGAGAGCGAGGGAACGATGATGCAGTCCTGGCCGTCCTTCCAGTTCACCGGGGTGGCGACCTTGTGGTTCGCGGTGAGCTGCAGGGAATCGATCACGCGCAGGATCTCATCGAAATTGCGCCCCGTGCTGGCCGGATAGGTGATGGTGAGCTTCACCTTCTTGTCGGGCCCGATCACGAACACCGAACGCACCGTCAGCGTGTCGTTGGCGTTGGGATGGATCATGCCATAGAGGTTCGACACCTTCTTGTCGGCATCGCCGAGCAGGGGGAAGTTGAGCGCGGCCCCCTGCGTGTCCTGGATGTCTTGCGCCCATTTGCGATGGTCGGTGACGGGATCGACGCTGAGGCCGATCACCTTCACATTGCGCTTCTCGAATTCCGGCTTGAGCTTCGCCACGGCGCCCAGCTCGGTGGTGCAGACCGGGGTGAAGTCCTTCGGATGCGAGAACAACACGGCCCATTTGTCGCCGATCCAGTCGTGGAACTTGATCGTGCCTTCGGTCGATTCCTGAACGAAGTCGGGGGCGATATCGCCAAGTTGAACTGCCATGTCTTGAGTCTCCTCTCGTTTCTTCGTGGGCCTCGTGCCTGAGCGTTCCGGCGGGGATTATAGGCGGGGTTGCGCCAGGAGCCAGAGCTTATGCCGCGGCCGATGACAGTGAATTTACGGCCACGATCCGTTGAAAACAGGCCGGATAAGGCATGGCTTGTTCCATATCCTCATAGGCGAGAACACGGAATCGGCCGCGTGTGAGGTCCAGGAGCTCGCCCCGCTGCAACAGAAATTCGGGATTTTGTGGCCGGCCGAACCGCTCATTGCCGGCGGCGAAGGTCTCGTAGATCAGCAGGCCGCCGGTCGCGACCGCAGCGAGAAGCGACGGGAAAAGCGGGCGGTGCAGATAGTTGGTGACGACGACTGCGGCGAAGCGCCGCCCGCCCAGGGGCCAGGGCGCGCCCGTCTCGAGATCGGCGGCGATCGCTTCGAACACGGGATAGGGCAGCAGATCGGCCACGCCGGCGAGATCGATGTCGACCGCGGTCACGGCACGCCCGGCTTTCAGGAAAAACCGACTGTGGCGGCCCTTGCCGCAGGCGAGATCGAGGATCGGGCCCGGCGGGATCAGCGGCGCGAAACGCTGGACCCAAGGCGAAGCCGGTTCGCGCGCGTCAGGCGCGGCCATGGCGCAGCACGCGGCCCGGGCGGACTCCCGTCGATCGGCCTTGCTCCCAGACCGCTTCGCCGGCGACCAGCACCGCGTCGATGCCGGCGGCGGGCTGCGTCGGATCGTCGTAAGTGGCGCGATCGATGATGGTGCCGGCGTCGAAGACCACCAGATCGGCGGCGAACCCGACTTCGATCCGGCCGCGGCCTTCGAGCCCGAAGCGCTCGGCCGAGAGGCTCGTCATCTTGCGGACCGCTTCCTCGAGCGTGAAGAGCCCGACCTCGCGCGCATAATGGCCGAGCACGCGCGGAAAGGTGCCCCAGAGCCGCGGATGAACTTTGCGGCCGAAGGGCAACCCGTCCGATCCGATCATCGCGTTCGGATGCGCCAGGATGCGTCTCACGTCGCCCTCATCGAGGACGAAATAGATGGCGCCGCCCGGCAGCAGGCGCAGTGCCGCTCCCTGCCGGTCGACCTGCATCTCGCGCGCAATGTCGTCGAGGTCGCGGCCGCCCGCCTGCGGGATCGCATCCGACCAGGTGATGAGCACGCGTTCGGCGTCCGCGACGAAGTCGGGCATGATCGTGGTCGATCCGGCGATATAGGGATAGACATCGAGGCCGACCGGCTGGTTAGCCGCGGCGCGGTCATAGCGCGCCAGGGTGCGCGCCGCATGGCCGTGATTCTTCTTCCCGTCGCCCTGGTGATGCGACAGCACGACGGCGGCCTTCACCCGCCGTCCGATCTCGAAGGCTTCTTCCATGGCGCCGTCGATATCGTCGACATAGTCGCGGGTGTGGGTGACATAGAGACCGCCATGCGCCGACAGGGTTTCGGCGACGGCGACGATCTCGTCCGTGCTGGCGGCGCTGTTGGTCGGATATTCGAGACCGGTGGAGAAGCCGATGGCGCCGGCGCCGAGGCATTCGTCGAGCACGCGGCTCATCTGCGCGCATTCCGCCGGCGTCGCCGCGCGCTCGAGATCGGCCATCGCGCCCATGCGCAAGGTCGAATGGCCGACCAGCGCCGCGATATGGGTGGCGGCCGGCGCGCGATCCAGCGCCTCGAAATAGCGCGCCATGGTGGGATAGCGATAGATCTCGTCGTTCCCCAACAGCCGGAATTCCTGCGGCAGGATCTCGCGCGGCGTGAGCGGCGCCAGACTGAAGCCGCAATTGCCGATCACCACGCTGGTGACGCCCTGGCTCACTTTCGGCGCCATATCGGGCTCGACCAGCAGGAGACCGTCGTCATGGGTGTGAACGTCGATGAAGCCCGGTGCGACAATGCGACCCGTCGCATCTCTCTCGACCGATCCCGCCGTCCGGCCGAGATCGCCGATGGCGGTGATGCGGCCATTGTCGATCGCCAGATCGGCCCGATAGCGCGGCTTGCCGGTGCCGTCGATGACGGTGCCGCCGCGCAAGACCAGATCCGCTCTCGCCGGGGCACCGGCTGCTGCCATCGCCCGCTCTCCTTGACATGGGGTTCGTCAACCCATCCTGCGCGACCCCGGACCGGTCTGCAATCCGCCCCGCAAATCAATCGGTTGCGGAGCAGGGGTCTTGCCGCTAGCGTCTTGGCAACCCATTTTACGGTACCGTGACAGCCTGCGGCCCAATCCATCGATCGATAGACGTATGATCCTGTTCGAACTCAGATGCCAAAAAGACCACCATTTCGAAGGGTGGTTTCGCGACGGTAAGGGTTTCGAGACCCAGACCAAGGCCGGGAAGCTCGTCTGTCCGGTCTGCGGCAATCGTCGCATCGAGAAGGCCTTGATGGCGCCGCGCATTGGCAAGGGCGCCCGCACCAAATCCGCCAAGCCTGAAACCGCGAACCTGCCGGTTCCGTCTCCGGCGCCCGCGCCGCCCGCGCAGCAGGCGGAGATGAAGGCCGTGCAGATGTTGCGCGAGATGCGCAAGCAGATCGAAGCGAATTGCGACTATGTCGGGCCGGGCTTCGCGGAAGAGGCGCGCAAGATCCATTATGGCGAAGCCGAAGCGCGCGGCATCTATGGCGAGACCAGCGCCGAGGAAGCCGAGGCGCTGGACGAGGAAGGCATCGAGTTTGCCCGCGTCCCCTGGGTTCCGCGCCAGGACAGCTAGTCCGTCGCCGGGTCAGACCGGCTCCAGCTCTTTCTTCGATTTTCCCCTCGCCTTCGGCGCCGGCTTCTTGCCCGCGGCGGGCCTTGGGCCGCCCTGCAGGATGATCTTCGCGCGCGGGCGGCCGCGCTTGCGCGCCATGATCTGGCGGGGAATGAGGCGGAACAGGCTCTGCTGTCCGTCGAAGGCCCATTTCGGTGCCGGCTGGAATCCGGCGGCGATGAACATGCGCATCAGCTCGTTGCGCCGGTAGCCGTTCTTCCAGCCGAGCGAGACGCGGTCGACGTTGGGTGTGTCGTCGGTCGCGTAATAGCTGACGAACACCGGGACGTTGTAGGCGCGCAAGCCATTCAGGAACCCCGGCAGGTCCTCGACATATTCGAGCACGCCCAGGGCCGCGACATGGGTTGCTTCGCCGCCGGGCGGCAGCTCGCCGCGATAGATGTCGCTGACCACGAAGAGCGGCGCGCGCACCGCGACGTCGGCCGGCAGATGGCTTGAGGATTTCGCCAGCATCTTGCGCATGGCGGCGGTGCCGCAGCCGAGATCGAGCAGCACGGCGCCTGGCTTCAGATTGAGCGCCACGATGGTGCGCGCGCGGCGCCGGCCGAAGACGGGCTCGAGCTGCTTGGGTCCGCGCCAGTTCCAGACCTCGGTCTCCTTGAACTTGATCGGATTGATGCCGGGATCCGGCCCGATGCAGAAATCGTGGCGCCGGATACGGAACTGAGGCGCGGGCACCTCATAGCCGAAGGCCAGCGAATATTCGGGGAACATCCGCCAGATCCGATCGGCCATGGTCCGCATCGGACCTTCCGGCTCCTCGTCATAGCGATCGAGCGCCTTCGTGGTGATCTCCTTGCCGTGCTTCGCAAGCTCCCAGCCCGAGCGGGTCTCGCGCTCGATCACCAGATTGAGCCGTTCCTCGCCCAGCCGGTCGAGGCCGCAATAGGCGGCCAGCCGGTCGCGTGCCGCGGGCGCCGCCACGAGATCCTCATAGCGCAGCACCATATGCGGCACCGCACGCATCGCCATCATCTCCTGAACGCTGTAGGCGATGCGCGAGAAGATCCAAGCTTCGTCGCGCATCCGCTTGCTGTCGGTGAAGACCAGTCCCATGCGATTGACCAGCTCGAGCGCGGAGATCGTCACCGCGCGCAGATCGCGCCCGCAGAGCACAAGCCGCTTGGGCGGATAGATGCGCAACAGCCGCTGCCAGCCGAAGAGATCGACGCATTTCACGCCCCAGAGCTCGAGCGGCTTCAGTTGCGGCAGGATCACCTGGTCGAAATATTCGATGTTCGACTTGTACTCGTCCTCGCGCGGCGGCAAGGGCGGTGCGTCGAGACCGAACTCGCGATAGAGCCGGTGGAGCTTCAACTGCAGCGGCCCGTCCCAGAGCGCCATCAGATTGGGCTCGCTGATCACCAGCGACCGGCCCCGCAAGGTCAGGAGATCGCAGACCAGCGTGGTGCCGGAACGCATCAGCCCCATCACCGCCACGCCCATCGGCGTGCCGCGGTTGGGGACCTTGATGGCGATGCCTTTCTCGGCGCTCATGCCGCGTCCTCGGTTTCCGCGCGCGCCTTGCGCGCCGGCACCGGCACGGGGCGCAGCTTCAACATGCTCTGTCGGCCGTCGAAGGCCCAGCTGGCGGTGACGCGAAAGCCGACGGTGGCGAGGCCGCGCTGGAGCTGATTGCGGCTCAGATGGCTGCGCCAGCCGAGCGCCACGCGGTCGATATCGGCCGTGTCGTCGGTGGCGTGATAGCTCAGCAGCACCGGGAGGCCGTAGCCGCGCAGGTTCTTGAGGAAGCGTCCCGGATTCTCGACCTGCTCCAGGATCTCGAGCGCGAGCACGAAGGTCGCGGGTCCCTTCGGCGGCAGCTTGCCCTGCAGCAGGTCGGCGGCCTTGGTCTGGGGCGTGCGCTCCGTGACATCGGCCAGGATCAGCCGGCCGCCTTTGGGCAGCTCGGTGATCATGGAACTGAGGCCGCCGCTGAGATCGAGCACGACGGCGCCCTGGGGGATGTTCATCGAGGCCAGTTGGCGGGCGCGGCGGCGCGCGAAGCTGGGCTCGAGCTGCTTGGGCCCGCGCCAGTTCCATTCCTCGCCCTTCATGTAGGGGACGGGATTGCGGCCAGGACGGGCCGGGGCAGAGAAATCGTGCCCCTGGATCCGTACCTTGGGCTCGGCCACCTCGTAATCGAAGGCGACCGAATATTCGCCGAGCAGGCGCCAGACCCGCTCGGCGAGATTGCGCACGGGGCCTGGCGGCTCGCGCTCGAAACGGCCCAGGGCCTTCTTGGTGACGCCACTGCCATGCTTGCGCGATTCCCAGGACTGCCGGCTGTCGCGTTCGATTGTCAGGTTGAGCCGCTCCGTGCCCAGCTCGTCCAGGCCGACATATTCCGCCAGCCGCTCCCGGACCTTCGGATCCTCGACCAGGTCCTCGTAGCGCAGGACGAAATGCGGCAGTTTCCGCAGCGCCAGGAGCTCGTGCACGCTGTGCGCCAGCCGGGTCAGGATCCAGGCTTCGTCGCGCATATGGGCGCCGCCCGGAAAGCCCAGCTTCATCCGCTCGGCCAGCTCGATCGAGGAGACCGCGACCTCCCGCAGATCGCGCACGCACAAGATCAGCTTGCGGGGCTGATAGCGTTGGAAGAGCTCCCGCCAGCCGAACAGGTCGACATATTTCACGCCCCAGAAATCCAATCCCTGGAGCTCGGGCAGGATCGCGCGGTCGAAATAGCCGAAGATGCGGGCCGGCGGCTTCTCCGTCGGCGGTGGCGGCGCCTCGATCCCGAACTCCGTCACCAGGCGATGGACCGCTTGGGAAAGGGCCGGGTGCCAGGCGCCCAGCAGATTGGGCTCACTCAAGACCAGCGAGCGGCCGCGCACGGTCAGAAGGTCGGCGACGAGCGTGGTACCGCTGCGCATCGGCCCCATCACGGCGACGCCCATGCTGCGTTTCTTTTCCGCCATTCCCCTTAAGCCTCGACTCGGGACAGCCCGCCATGGCGGGACCGATGCCCTCTTCCGACAGCCACCCCGGTCCTGTCAATCGACCCCGGAAGGCGGCGATGATTCCGGCTTGTCGACAGATATCGGCCGGAGATGAAAAAAGCTTTGCGGCCCGTCGGCGTTCCAGCGGGTCCGAACCGCGAAGCCGGCCTTCCGGAAAGCGGCGAGCAGGGCGTCCCGGCTCAGATGGTTGACCCAGCCCAGCGCCGCGCGATCGACCCCCTCGGTGTCGTCGGTCGCATGATAGGTCGCGACGATGGGCAGATCATAGCGCCGGAGACGGCGCAGCAGCCTCGGCAGGTCGGGATCGAGGAACTCCAGCACATGAAGCGCCAGGAGCAGGGTCGCGTCCGGCACCTTGGGAAACTGGCCCAGATGGAGCGGTGCCATCCGATAGCGCTGCCCGCGCTTCGCCATATCGACAGGAACATGGCGCCGGCCCTTGGGCAGCATCACCGACAGGGCCGGCGTGCCGCAGGCGAGGTCGATGGCCACGGCACCCTCCGGAATGCGGCCGGCCAGGGCGAGGCGCGCATGGCGAAGCTGGAAGCTGGGCTCGAGCCGGGTCGGCCCCGGCCAGAGGCCGCTTTCGCTCTTGGGATAGTCGACCGGATTGGCCTCAATGCCGGGCTGGCGCTGGAACTCGTGGCCGCGGATCCAGGTCTCCGGCGGCGGCGTCTCGAAGCCGAAGGTCTCCGAATATTCCGGCAGCAGCCGCCAGACCCGTTCCGCCAGCGCCCTGACCGGTCCCGGCGGCTCGCTGGCATAGCGGCCGACCGATTGATCCGAGACCGTGCCGCCATGCTTGTTCAATTCCCACTGCCGGCTGAAGCGGCCGGCGGCGAGATTCTCCCGCGTGCCCGCCACGCTTTCGAGGCCCGCATAGTCGACCATACGCTGGCGCAATTCCGGATCCCGGACCACGTCTTCGTAGCGCGCCAGCAGATGCGGCCGCTGCCGCAAGGCCATCAGCTCATGCACATTGTAGGCGATATTGGCCAGTATCCAGGCCTCGTCGCGCATATAGCGCCGGCCATAGAAGGCGAGATGCAGATGGCCGATGCGATCGATCGCGGAGATCACCACGTCGCGCAGGTCGCGCACGGTCAGGATCATGCGGCGGGGCGGATAGCGCTCGAAGGTCTGGCGCCAATCGGTCAGGTCCACATATTTCACGCCCCACAGCGGCAGCTTCGCGAGCTGGGGCAGCAACACCGTGTCGAAGTAGTTCTGATAGCGCGGCCAGCGCTCCGGGGCCGCCAGCTCAGGCCCCGGATCGAGGCCGTTATTGAGGGCGAGCTGGTGGATGCGCTCGACCGTGTTCGGGCTCCACATGCCCAGGATGTTCGGCTCGCTCAGGATCAGGCTGCGGCCGCGCTGGCTCAGCATGTCCGTGATCAGCGTCGATCCGGTCCGCATCAAGCCCATGATCGCGATCGCCATGCCGGCCGGCGGATCGGTCCCGTCCTTCGTCACGGTCATCGGGCCGGTGCCTTCTTCGCCGCGGCGGGCTTCGAGCCCGTCGACGGCGTCAGATGGAACAGGCTCTGGCGGCCGTCGAACGCCCAATGGGCCTTGTAGCGGAAACCCGCAGCGGCGAAGGCGGCTTCGAGCTCGGCACGGGTCAGGTGATTGACCCAGCCGAACTGGCGGCGGTCGAGCGCTCCGGTGTCGTCGGCGGCGTGATAGCTGAGCGCCACGGGCCGGCCGGTCTGCGCCAGCCGGGTCAGCAGCGCCATGGGGTCGTCGACATATTCCATCATGCCGAGGACCGCAATCAGATCCGCCGATCCGATCGGCGGGAGCTCGCCCTGATGCAGCGCCGAGAGCAGGAAGCCCGGCGCGCGGGCGACGCTGTCGCCATGCGTCAGGGGCGTCTTGGCCGGCAGGAGGCTGGCGAGGCAGGGCGCGCCGGTGCCCAGATCGAGCACGCGGGTTCCCGCGGGAATGACCTTGGCCACGGCGATGCGCGCGCGCCGCTGGGCGAAGCTGGGTTCGAACTGGCGCGGCCCCTCCCAGATCCAGGATTCGGTATCGAGATAGTCGATGGGGACGGCGCCGGCGCGGCGCGCCAGCGCGAAATCGTGATCCTGCAGGCTTGGATCGGCCGGCGGCGTCTCATAGCCGAAGGTCCGCGAATACTCCGGCAGGAGACGCCAGAGGCGTTCGGCGAGCGCTCGTGCGGGGCCCGGCGGCTCGCTGGCGAAGCGCCCGACCGACGCCGTTCCGATGCCGCCCTGATGCTTCTCGATCTCCCAGGCGCGGCGCATCTCCGCCGCCTTGATGTTGAGCCGCTCCTCCTGCAGCCGATCGAGGCCGACATAGTCGGCGATGCGCTTGCGGGCATCCGGATCAGAGGCCAGATCCTCGTAGCGAACCAGCAGATGCGGCCGTTTCTGCATCTCCATCAATTGCTGCACGCTATAGGCCAGCCCGGACAGGACCCAGGCCTCGTCGCGCATGACCCCGCTGCCGCTGCCGCGAAAGGTGATGCCGAGGCGACAGATCCGGTCGAGCCCCGAGAGCACCGTGTCGCGCAGATCGCGCACGCACAGGATCAGCCGCTGCGGCGGATAGTTCTTGAACAGGAAACGCCAGCCGCTGAAATCGACATTCTTGATGCCCCAGAGCGGCAGCTTGCCCATCGCGGGCAGCATGACCTCGTCGAAATAGCGCTGATAGTCGGCGCCGTAGGCGTCGGATTCGGGCAGGTCTTCGGGGATATCGAGCCCGACCATACGCGACAGGCGATGGACCCGCGCCGTGGTGGCCCGGCTCCATTGCTTGTAGATCTCGGGCTCGCTGATGACGATCGAGCGGCCGGGAATGGTCAGCAGATCCGACACCAGCGTGGTGCCGCTGCGCGCAAGCCCGAACACCATCACGCCCATGGGCGCGCGCATGCGTGCCGATATCGTTTTCGGTGCCTGCAAAAATTCCCCCGTTGGCGCCCGTCCCACCGGCCGCCTTTCGCCCTTGTCCCGGCGTCAGCGCGTCGCTTCCGCCAGGGCCATGTAGTTCACCCCAAGATCGCGCGATAAACTCCAATGGTCGGTTAACGGATTATAGACCACCCCCTCCAGCGCCAGGACCTGGCCGCCGGCGCGCGCGATCAGGTGCGCCAGCTCCGAGGGTCGCAGGAATCGTTTCCAGTCATGGGTGCCGCGCGGCAGCCAGCGCAACAGATATTCGGCGCCGACGATGGCGAGCGCATAGCTCTTCGCGGTGCGGTTGAGCGTGGCGACGATCATCATGCCGCCTGGCTTGAGCAGCCCGACCGAGGCCGCCAGGAAGCCCTCGACATCGGCCACATGCTCGATCACCTCCATATTGAGGACGATGTCGAACCGCCGTTCGCCGCTCGCGGCCAGGGTCTCCACGGTCTGGCAGCGATAATCGATGGCGAGGCCCATGCGCTGGGCGTGCAGGCCTGCGATGGCGATGTTCCGGTGCGAGGCGTCGATGCCGACGACTCTCGTCCCCATCCGCGCCATCGGCTCCGCGAGCAGGCCGCCGCCGCAGCCGATATCGAGGAGATCGAGGCCTTCCAGCGGGGCCAGCGACTTGGCATCGCGGCCGAAACGCCGGCAGGCCTGGTCGCGGATATAGGCGAGGCGGACCGGATTGAGGCGATGCAGCGGCCGGAACTTGCCGCTCGGGTCCCACCAGGCCTCCGCCATGGCTTCGAACTTGGCGATCTCGGCCGGATCGACGCTGGCCCCCTCGGCCGGGGCCTGTGGCTCCGGGGCCCCGGAAGCCGGGCCTGGGTCGCCGGAATGGCTGCTGGGCGAAAGGCTCATGGCGACGCAAACTCCCTTGGCAAAAGGCAAAAACAACGGCCGGCCC
>NZ_JBOHKS010000106.1:0-12282 GCF_050729195.1 Hypericibacter sp. | reverse complement strand
CCCGGCGCGGCGCCCCCGACCTCAGCTTCTTACGCGAACCACCAACGCTCGGGAAGCTTCATGCCGTCGACGTCCCAGTTGGACGCGACATCGCCATGATCGAGCTTGTTGGTATGGGCACTGACATAGTTGTTGAAGCACAGCACGATCACGCCGCCATCGTCATGCAGCAGCTGCTGCATTTCCGCGTAGTTGGTCTGGCGCGTCTTGCTGTCCGTCTCGGAACGGCTCGCGACCAGCAACTCGTTGAAGCGGTCGTTCTTCCAGGCCGTGTCGTTCCAGGCTGCGTCGGCGGCGTAGGCGGTGGTGAACATCCAGTCGCAGGTGGGGCGGCCGTTCCAGTAGGACGCGCACCAGCTCTTCTTCATCCAGACATTGTCCCAATAGCCATCGTTCGGCTCGCGGACCACGTTGATGTCGATGCCGGCCTTGGAGGCATGCTCCTTATAGAGCACCGCCACGTCGACGGCGCCGGCGAAGGCGGCATCGGCCGCCGAAAGGTCGACCGTCAGATTGGAAAGGCCGGCCGCCTTCAGGTGGAATTTCGCCTTGTCGGGGTCGTAGGTGTATTTCGGCTGCGGGTCGATCGCGTACTGGATGACCGGCGCGATCGGATCGTCGTTGCCGACGGTGCCATGGCCCTGGAACACCTTCTTCAGGATGTCTTCCCGGTCGATGGCGTATTTGAGCGCGGTGCGGACATGGACGTTGTCGAAGGGCGCCACGTTCGTGAGCATCGGCAGCACGTAATGGGCATAGCCCGTGGTCTCGAGGATCTTGAGATCCTTGTTGCGCTGCAGGAGTCCCAGGGTCTTCAAGTCGCAGCGGTCGATGAACTGGACCTCGCCCGTCGTCAATGCGTTGGTGCGCGCCGTGACGTCGGAGATGCTCCTGATCTCGCATTCGTCGATGTAGACGTCGCGATAGAAGTTCGGGTTCCGCTTCATCTTGCAGACCACGCCCGGATCGAACTTCTCGAGGATGAAGGCGCCGCTGCGGATGCCCGACTGCCAATCGACGTCATTGTCCTTCGCCGGCATGATCGGCAGATGGTAATCGCTGGTGAGGAACGGGAAGTCGGCGCTGCCCGCGCTCAGCGTGAAGATGACCGTGTTCTTGCCATCGGCCTTGATGTCGGTGATGGGGTCGAGGATCGACTTCGCCGCCGACTTCGAGTCCTTGCCCATATGGTGGCGGAAGGACGCGATCACGTCGTCGGCGGTGACATCCTTGCCGTTATGGAAGGTCACGCCCTTGCGGAGCTTGAAGACCCACACGCTGGCGCCCTTGGAGGGTTCCATGGTCTCGGCGAGGTCGCCTTCGATCTCGCCCTTGGCGTTGATCAGGGTGAGCGCGCTGCCGATCGAGCCGCCGATCGTGCCGGTGAACTGATCCGGATAGGTTGCCGGATCCAGCGAATCGGTGGTGGCGCCGTGACCCAGCGCCATCTTCAGCGAGCCGCCCTTCTTGGGCGCGGCGCCCGCGATCTTGCTGGCCATGGTGGTGGCGAGGGCCGTGGTGACGCCCAGAGCGGCGGCACGGCCGATGAATTCGCGACGGCTGACGTTCCCGCTTGCAAGCCGCGATTTCCAATATTCGAGTTCGCTCATTGTTGAAGCCTCCCATGCTTCGGTGGGGTCTTGATGAAGCGCCGCACTCCCACTGACGGCTTATGATTTGACGCGGACTATGGCACGGGCTCTCCCGTCACCATAGGCCAATGGGTTATCTGACCGACGAGACAGACTGCTGGCGTATCTCCTTTGCGAATGCGAACGCGTTCGTAAATCCGAATCGGCGCGCGACGCGCGCGCATGATCGTGAAATCAGAAGACGGTTTGACGGCATTGCGCGACGGCATCCGGCGGCGAGGCAGACCCGCATCGCGGGCTATGCCCCGACGCCTCGGTCTCTGCTCGATCGATACCGGTTCAAGGATGAAACGCGCCCGCAGATTGCATCCGAGCCGGCCGGCGCAGCGATGGCGCCGGGGGGCTGCCCCTCGGTCGAAAGCGATGGACCGAGTGCGGGGTTCGACAACCAACCCGTCGGCTCCGTCTGAGCTGCAAAATTGACGATATGCCAAAGTTGCATGGGGGCTATTCGCCGGTAAACTCTCAAAAATATCAATGTTTGGTTGATCTGAATTTATGGCCGATCCGGACGGATTCGGCTTGCGTCAGCTTTCGCGTGACGACCGATACCCGGCGGCAATCCGCGGATTTCCGATCATCAGGCAGCGATGGGAGAAAGAAGCAGCGAGCGCGTTGGCGCGTCAACCGGTCTTGCGGCTTCGCTTGCTCAGGATTTCCTCGAGCCATTCGGTGCGCATCTCCGGCACCGAGGAGAGCAGGCGCTCGGTGTAGGGATGGAAGGGCGGCGTGAAAATCTTGGGCGTCGGTCCCTGATCGACGATCTCGCCGCGCAGCATGACGGCGGTGCGATGCGCGATCCGGCGCACGATGCCGAGATCGTGGGTGATGAAGAGATAAGCCACGCCGAGCTCATCCTGCAGCTTCTTCAGGAGCTTCAGGATGTCTTCGGCCACCAGCTGGTCGAGGGCCGAGGTGGGCTCGTCGCAGATGATGAGATCGGGCTCGGCCGCAAGCGCGCGGGCGATGCAGACGCGCTGCTTCTGGCCGCCGGACAAGGCGGTCGTCAGGCGCTTCGCGTAATCTTCCGGCAGACCAACCTGCTTCAGCAGCTGGGCGACACGCTGCTTCACCTCGGCCGATGGATGGTTGAAATAGAATTTGATCGGCCGGCCGATAACCTCGCCGATCGTCTGGCGCGGATTGAGGGCGATATCCGGCTGCTGATAGATGAACTGGACTCGCCGGAGATTGTCCTTGCTGCGCTGCTTCAGGGCCGGCGGCAGCTCTTCGCCGCCGAACCGCACGGAACCCGATTTGCGCGCCAGCAGCCCGACGATGAGGCGGGCCAGCGAGCTTTTGCCGGAGCCGGATTCGCCGACCACAGCCACCGTCTCGCCCTTCGCCACCGAGATGGTGACATTCTTGACCGCGATGAAATGCTCATACTGGCCGATCACGTTCTGCACATTGAGCAGCGGCTCGCCATGGACGGTCCCGGCCTCGATCGAGAGCTTGTCCGCGGCCTTGCGCTCCGACACCAGGGCGCGCGCGTAATCGGTGGTCGGCGCCAGCAGGATCTGCTTGGTGGTCCCCAGCTCCACCATCTTGCCATGGCGCAGCACCATGATCCGGTCGGCCACCTGGGCGACCACGGCGAGGTCGTGGGAGATGTAGAGCGCGGCCGTGTTGTAGTTCTGGATCAGCTTCTTGATCAGGGCCAGGACCTCGATCTGTGTCGTCACGTCGAGGGCCGTGGTGGGCTCGTCGAACACCAGGATGTCGGGACGGCAGGACATCGCCATGGCCGTCATGGCGCGCTGCAGCTGGCCGCCCGAGGCCTGATGGGGATAGCGGCTGCCGAACTTCTCCGGATCCGGCAGATCGAGCGCCTTGAACAGCTCGACGGCCCAGGCCTTCGCCTCCGGCTTGGTCATCAAGCCATGCTTGACCGGCATCTCGCAGACCTGGTCGATGATGCGATAGGCCGGATTGAAGGAGGCGGCGGCGCTCTGGGCGATATAGGCGATGCGTTTGCCGCGAAGATCGCGGCGCCCTTCCGCCGACAGGTCGCGCACGCTCTCGCCGTCGATCTCGACCGTGCCGCCGGTAATCCGACAGCCGGCCCGCGCATAGACCATGGAGCCGAGGCCGATGGTGGATTTGCCGGCGCCGCTTTCGCCGATCAGCCCCAGCACCTCGCCCCGCTTCAGCTCCAGCGAGACATTGTCGACCAGGACCGCGCCATGGATCGATTCGATCCGGAGATTCGTGATCTTGAGAACTGATTCGGTCACGGGGCTCACATCTCCGCCGAGGCGCCGGAAGGCCGGGCATTGATCGACAGGATCCAGTCGACGATCAGATTGACGCCGATCGTCATCAGCGCGATGGCGAGAGCCGGCCAGATCGGCGCCGGCAGGCCGAAGCCGATGGCGCGCGCATTATCCCGCACCATCCCGCCCCAGTCGGCGAGCGGCGGCTGGATCCCGAGGCCGAGGAAGCTCAGGCCGGCGACGAAAAGAAAATTGAAACAGAAGCGCAAGCCGAACTCCGAGATCATCGGCGGCATCGCGTTGGGCAGGACCTCGCGGCGGATGATCCAGGGCAGGCCCTCGCCGCGCAGGCGGGCGACCTCGACATAGTCCAGAACCACGATATTCACCGCTACCGAACGCGCCAGCCGGAACACGCGCGTCGAATCGAGGATCGCGATCGTCAGGATGAGGGTGCCGAGCGACGAGCCGAACATCGACAGGATCATCAGTGCGAAGACCAGCAGCGGGATCGAGAGCATGACATCGACGATGCGCGACAGGACCTGGTCGACGACTTTGCCGCTCACCGCCGCCAGAAGCCCGGCGGTGGTGCCGAGGCAGAATGACAGCACGGTCGTGACCAGCGCGACGCCGATCGTGGTTCGCGCGCCATAGATCACGCGCGAAAGCAGGTCGCGGCCGATATTGTCGGTTCCCAACCAGAAATCCGCCGAAGCGGGGCTCCAGGTGTCGGATACCGAATCCGCCTCGCCATAGGGCGCGATCCAGGGCGCGAAGATGGCGGCGAAGACGAAAATGCCGACGATGACAATTCCGATCCAGGCCGAGACAGTCGGCTTATATCCGAAGATCCGCATTGCCCCGCCCCTACCGCGCCTTACGCAGTCTTGGATTGACCAGAATGGCCAGAACGTCCGCGATCGTGTTGAGAATGACGAAGGCGCCGGCGAAGACCAGGCCGCAGGCCTGCACGACCGGCAGATCGCGCTTCGTCACGCCGTCGACCATGAACTGCCCGATGCCGGGATAGACGAACACGGTCTCGATCACGACCACGCCGACGATCAGATAGGCGAGATTGAGGGCGATCACGGTGATGATCGGCGCGGCGGCGTTGGGGAGCGCATGGACGAAGACCACGCGCGATCGTTTCAACCCTTTCAGGAACGCCATCTCGATATAGGGCTGCGACATGATCGACAGCACCGAGGAGCGGGTCATGCGCAGCATATGCGCCGTCACCAGCATGGTGAGGGTGACCGCGGGCAACGCCACCACATAGAGGCGCTGGCCCAGGCTCATGTCGGAGAAGACCGTCGAGAGGACCGGGAACCAGTGGGCCCGCACCGCCAGGAACAGGATCAGGACATAGGCGATGAAGAATTCGGGGAAGGAGATGGCCGCCAGCGACACGATATTGGCGGCGCGATCGATCCATTTCCCTTCATTGATCGCGGCGACGATCCCGAGCCCGACCGCGAGCGGCACCGCGATCAGCGCGGCATAGCCCGCGAGGAACATGGTGTTGTCGAATTTGGGCGAGATCGAGGTGACGATATCGCGCTTGTTGGTGAGGGCGACGCCGAAATCGCCGCGCAGCGCGTTGAAGAGCCATTCGAGGTAGCGGACATAAGCCGGCCGGTCGAGGCCGAGCTCATGCCGGAAGACGGCCAGCGTTTCGGGCGTGGCGCCCTGGCCCAGCACGGCGCTGGCGACGTCGCCCGGCAGCACCTCGGTTGCGATGAAAATCAGGAGACTGACGGCAAGCAGCGTAACAAGCCCGAGGGCGACCCGACTTAAGATCAATCGAAACATGGAGTCGCCCCCGGGATTGGCAGTGATTTCAGTTGAGCTGGATTACGCGAACCAGCCTTTTTCGGCGATACGGTTGTCGTTCAGGTCATAGCGGGCGTGCGGCTCGTTGCCCATGACCTTCTTCGAGTAGCCGTCGAGATAGTCCGTGATGGCGAAGCAGATGAAGCCGTCATCGTCGGCGATCATCTCCTGGGCTTTCCAGTACATCTCCTTGCGCTTGGCCTGGTCGGTTTCGACGCGGGCGTCCTTGATGAGCTTCTGGAACGCCGGAACCTTCCAGTTCGTGTCGTTCCAGTCGGACGCCTCGCCGAAGACCTGGGTGAAGGCCTGGTCGGCCGACATGCGGCGGCCCCAATACACGGCGCAGAAGGGCACCTTCAGCCAGACATTGTCCCAGTAGCCGTCAGCCGAGACCTTCTTCACGTCGAGATTGATGCCGGCCTTCTTGAGCGCCTGCTGATAGAGCGAGGCGCAGTCGACGGCCGAGCCCCAGGCTCCTTCCGAGGTCTGCAGTTCGATCGCGGTATTGGCGCTGAGACCGGCCTTCTTGAAGAAGAACGCGGCCTTTTCCGGGTCGTATTTCCGCTGCGGCATCTCGGTGTTGTAGAAGGGATTGAGCGCGTCGAGATTGTGATCGTTGCCCGGGACGGCATAGCCGTTATAGACGGACTCGATGATCTTCTCGCGGTCGATGCCATATTTCAGGGCCGTGCGCAGATCCTTGTTGTCGAACGGCTTGTCGGTCACGCGGGTCACGAAGCAGAAGCGGTTGCCGGTGCCCTTGGTGCGGACGACGTTGAGGCTCGCATCCTGCATCAGCAGCTTCACGGTACGGGCGTCGAGACGGTTGACCGCATCGACTTCACCCGACTGCAGGGCCGCCGTGCGGGCCGCAACGTCCTGGATGTTGCGCAGCTCGACCGTGTCGAAATTGCCGCGGCCGGGCTTCCAATAGTCGCCGCGATTCTTGAAGACCAGGCGCACACCCGGCTCGAAGCTCTCGAGCGTGTAGGCGCCGGTGCCGATCGGCTTCTGCCAGTCGGTGAAATCCTTCGGAACCACCACGAGATGGTAGTCGCCGAGGATGACCGGGAAGTCGGCATTGCCGGAGGAGAGGGTGATGCCGACCTGGGTCGGCGAGATCGCCTTGATTTCCTTGATCTGCTCGAGGATGCCCTTCGCCGGCGACTTGGTTTCGCCGCGATGGATCTGGATCGAGTAGATGCAGTCTTCGGCGTCGAGCGTCTTGCCGTTCGAGAATTTGATGCCCTGGCGGACATTGAAGACCCATTCGGCAGCGCCGGGCTTCACGTCCCAGCTTTCGAACAACTCGCCGGTCGGGTTGCCGGCCGTATCGAACTCGATCAGGCAGTTCATGACGGCCAGCGAGGCCGCGATCATGACCGAGTCCGCATAGGTGCGGGGATCGAGCGAGTCGCTGGGCGAGCCGCCTTCCATGCCCATGCGAAGGGTGCCGCCCTTTTTCGGTTCGGCGGCCCAACCCGCCTTCACCATGATTCCGCTGCTGAGCGCGGTCGTGATGCCCAGCGCAGCCGCGCCGCGCAGGAACTCACGTCGGCTGGCCCTGCCCGTCAGGGCCGCCTGTTGGAGCCGTTCCCATTCGTTCATTGCTCGATATCTCCCATCGATTTTCGGCCAAACCGGAAGGGCACCATGTCCAACCGGCGGTCAGTTCTCTCGACCGGCATCCCCCGGCGGCGACAGCGTCGCGTGGGGAGAGCCGGCCTTCGGTTCGAGCGACCCTGCGGTCCCGCTCCGGGCGATCGGCCCGATCGAGAGCGCAGCAGGGTGAAAGCCGCCGCGAACCAAGACGGCGTGCATCGTAAGATCGTGCATGAGACGATTCGGCATTCGGCGGATCGTCAGACCGGGCTAGAGAGCCGGAAAGGCGATCTTGATGGCGAGGGCGCAGGTCAAGCCGAAGCTCGCCGCGCGGCCGAACCCATGATGCGGGCCTGCCGGCGGTTCGCGGTTCTCGCGCACCGATGTCCGAAGTCGATCATTGAAGCCTCCCATGCTTCGGTGGGGTTCATCCGAGTGCCGCACTCCCACGAGCGGCTTATTATTTGAGGCGAACTATGGCACGGGCTTTCCCTGTTGCCACAGCATGATTGACGTCTTACCGGCCGATCATGACGGCCCCAAGCTGCACTCCCGGCGGAATTCGGCGCTTTCCCGCGCTGATGAGGGTTGGTTACGACCGCCGGCGCGCCGACGCCGGCTGCCGTCTCCGACCCTCGTGAAGCCGATAGGACGAGCCACTTCCATGGCTCCGAGCCCACCCGCAGGCTCCCTTCGCGCCCGAATATTTACGATATGCCAAACTTGCATGGCCGCTATTCGGCAGTAAACTCCCAAAAATATCAATGTTTGGTTGACCTGAGTTTATGGCCCAATCCGACCCTCAGCTGCCGCCTGCCAACAGCCTCGTGGCGTTCGAGGCCGCGGCCCGCCATCAGTCCATCACTCTGGCGGCGGCCGAGCTCAACGTCACCGTGGCCGCCATCAGCCGGCAGGTCCGCAAGCTGGAGGAGCATCTCGGCTGCGCGCTCTTCGAGCGGTTCCATCGACGGGTGCGCCTCACCCCGCAAGGGGTGACGCTGCATCGCGCGCTGTTCGACGGTTTGAGTCAGATCGGCCAGGCCTGCCGCGAGCTGGCGGTCGGTTCCGATCCGCGCCAGGTCACGGTCGGCTCCACCATCGCCTTCGCCTCGCTCTGGCTGATGCCGCGGATCCCCAGCTTCAGCGTCGCCAATCCCGATATCGCGCTGCGCTATATCGTGGCGGACCGGCTGGTCGACCGGCTCGAGGACGATCTCGACCTGGTGGTGCTCTACGGGCCCGGCGACTGGCCGGGCTACGCCTCGACCCTGCTGTTCGGCGACGACATCATCCCGGTTTGCAGCCCCAGCTATCGGGCCGAGCGGCCCGAGATGAAGCGGCCGGCGGATCTGCTGGCAGAGCGCCTGATCCATACCGAGAGCGACAATCGCAGCTGGGAGACCTGGCCGATCTGGTTCGCCAAGATGGGCATCACCGAGCCGGCCCGCGGCCGTTCCGAGCGCTTCAACAATTACATGATGGCGATGCAGGCCGCGGTCGAAAGCCATGGCGTCATGCTGGGCTGGCGGGGCCTCATCATCGATCATCTGACGCGCGGGACGCTGGTGCCGGCGGTGCCCGGCAGCGTCCCCGCCGCCGGTGGCTATTACCAGCTGCTGCCGATGAACCGGCCCGCCTCGCCGGCGACGAAGCTGCTTCAGGACTGGATCGAAGCCCAGGCCCGCGCCATCAAGCCCATCAAGGGGTGAGCCCCAAGCGTCCCTTCGCAGCCGACCCCTACATCATCTCGCGCGGATGCTCGCTGTTCCATTCGCGCTCGAGCACCAGCTTGTCGCCCTCATAGGCCTCGAGCCGCGCTTCCAGGAAGAATCGGGTGCGATCGGCCCGGAGCCGGCAATAGGTCTCGGTCCGGGTCGACCAGCCCGGCCGCGACACGGTCATGGTCCAATGGGTCTCGCCCACCGCCTGCAGCGGGTCGTCGGGATGGACCCGCCAAGTCTCGCGGCCGGCACCGCCGCTGACGAGGCCATGGGTGGTGTCGCGGGTCTCGCCGAAATCATCCTCGATGACGAGCTTCCATTCGCCCGAGCCCAGATCCTGCTCGAGACGGCGGACATTCGATCCCTTGCGCACGGTTTCGAGCTGGAGCGGCGGGGCGCTGTCGGGCGCCTCGAAATGGGGCGCGGTTTCGGTCCGATGCGGACGTTCGGGGAGGATCGCCCGGCATTTTCCGGCATGGAGCGTGAGATGCACCGGCTCGGGCGAGGGCCAGATCATTGGCCAATAGCTGGTCGAGACCGCAATCCGCAGGCGGTTGCCTTTGCGGAAGGCATGGGCGCAATCGTCGAGTTTGACCTTCACCTTGAGCCGCTGGCCCACCGGCACCGGGCTCGGATGCTCATGGCTGTCGCGATGGGCGAGATTGAGGAAGCCATAGCTCACCCGGACCGACTGGCCGTCGGGCCAGACATCACAGAGGCGGACGCAGACGAAGCCCTGCGGCTTGTCGATCGCGAGCTCGAGCTCGATCTCGGGCGTGCCGAAGATCTCGAGCGGCGCTTTCAACGGCGCACTGTCGAAGCAGAGCGAGCCCGCATCGTCGACGCGCTGGTCGCCCGGCGATTCCGGCCCCAGCCAGATGGCGCAATATTCGCCGCCGACCGAGCCCGTGGTCTGCGGCGAGGCGAGCTCCATTGCCGTCTCGGGTCCCGCCTGCGGCGCCAGCCCGTTGGCATTCATCGCCAGGGTCAGCGGCTTGATATGGGGCGAGGGCCAGGAAGGCTCGGCGATCCAGCGGCCGGGCCGTTCCTTGTAGAAGGTGCTGGCGGGCACGCTGTCCTGCATATAGGCGCGCACATCCGGCTCCTTCATCACGCCGGTGTCGATACCCTTGAGCCAGTGATCCCACCAGCGCAGGCATTCCTGCAGGAAGCCGATGCGCGGCGCCGGCACGGCGAAATGCGGATATTTATGCAGCCACGGGCCGATCAGCGCCTTGCAGGGCGCCTTGAGATTGGCGAGGAGCTGGAGCGGCGCGTTGCGATAGGCGTCGGCCCAGCCGCCGACGGCCAGCACCGCCGCCTCGATCGCGTTCCAGTCCTCGCAGACCGAGCCATGTTTCCAGTAGGCATCGCGGCGCTGATGCTCCAGCCAGTTCTTGATCAGGAGCGGCTCGTTCTCCAGCCGCTCCATCCAGATCTCGCGCCAGCGGTCGCCGACCAGCGCCGGATCGGGCGGCCGCGAGGAATATGCGAACATGGTCGAGGACCAGCCGAGATTCTCGTTGAGCTGGCAGCCGCCCTTGTAATGGATGTCATCGGCATAGCGGTCGGCGGTCGAGCAGATCGAGACCACGGCCTTCAGGGGCTCAGGGCGGCGGGCCGCGACCTGGAGCCCGTTGAAGCCGCCCCAGGAGATGCCGATCATCCCGACCTTGCCGGTTGACCAGGGCTGGCGCGCGATCCAGTCGATCACCTCGATCGCGTCGTCCTGCTCCTGCTTCAGATATTCATCCCACATCACCCCATCGGACTCACCATTGCCGCGCATGTCGACGCGCAAGGAGGCATAGCCGTGGGCGGCGAAATAGGGATGGGTGAGCTGGTCGCGCACGGCGGTGCCGTCGCGCTTGCGATAGGGCAGATATTCGAGAATGGCCGGCACCTTCTTCGCCTCGGCGCCTTCCGGCAGCCAGATGCGCGCCGCCAGGCGGCAGCCATCCTTGAGCTCGATCCAGGCGTTCTCGATCTCGCGCACGGTGTTATGGAAGCGATCCGTCATCATGTCCTCGGGTCAGGCGGTTTTGAGCGACGCGGTCAGACGCCGCCGCGGGCGGCGCGCCGGCGCAAGGCATCCGCCAGCATCACCAGCAGGATACCCGGAATGAAGACGACCGTCGCCATCGCCGGATAGAGCGGCGAGGAGCCGGTGGCGATGCCGCTGAAGACGAAGGTGGGGAGCGTGCGGGTCGAGCCGGCGAGGCTGTAGGTCAGGTAGAAATTACCCCAGGACAGCAGGAAGGCGAAGATCGCGGCCGAGAAGATCCCCGGCCAGAGCAGCGGGATCGTGACATAACGATAGACCTCCCAATCGCCGGCGCCGCAGTCGCGCGCCGCATCCTCGAGCGTGGCGTCGAAATTGAACACCTGGACCGCCACGATCACCATGGCAAAGGGGGTGATATAGACGACATGGCCGATGATCGCCGTGGTCACGCCGTTGTTGAAGTCGAGCCAGCGCCCCAGCACCGAGAACCACAGCAGCAGCACGATGCCGAGCAGGAGCTGCGGGAAGATCAGGGGTGCGGCCGACAGGCCGAGGAAGGGCTTCTTGCCCGGAAAGCGATAACGCACCGCCACGATGCCCGCCAGGGTGCCGAAGATCGTGCTCGCGACCATGGAGATGAGCCCGATGACGGTCGAGTTGACGAGCGCCACCCTGGCATTGGCGTTGTCGAGAAGGGCCGCATACCAGTCGAGCGAGAACCCGTCGAACGGCAGTATCAGATAGCGCCCCTCATGAAAGGAGAAGGCGATCAGGGTGAAGATCGGCAGATAGAAGAAGACGAGGACGGCCGCGACCGAGCCGTAAAGGATGATTTCGACCAGCCGGGCTTCGACGCGGTGGTTCATCAGGCCACCATCGAGCGCTTGAGCGAATAGACCCGGTTGAAGAGCAGGATGAAGAACACCGCCGCCGCCATCAGCACGAAGGTGAGGGCGGCGCCCAGGGGCCAGTTCACGCGGGTCTCGAAAGTCTGACGGATCAGCTCCGCCGACATCGGCGACTTGCCGCCACCCAGCACCTTGGGCTCGAGGAAGACGCCGACCGCCAGCAGGAACACCAGCACCACGCCGGCCCAGATGCCGGGGCGGCAGAGCGGCAGCGTTACCTCCCAGAAGGCGCGGAACTTGCCGGCGCCGGCGTCATAGGCGGCGAGGATGAGCGAGCGGTCGATCTGGTCGATCGAGAGATAGATCGTGAAAATCGTGAAGGCCAGCAGGCTGTAGACC
>NZ_JBOHKS010000105.1:0-29373 GCF_050729195.1 Hypericibacter sp. | reverse complement strand
CAGTGGCATCCTTGGTTTTCATCCGCCGCCTCAGCGCCCGATCTGCGGCATGGTGAACTCGGCGCCGGCGCGGATCGAGTTCGGCCAGCGCTGGGTCACCGCCTTGTAGCGGGTGTAGAAGCGCACGCCCTCGGCCCCGTGGATGTGATGGTCGCCGAATAGCGAATTCCGCCAGCCGCCGAAGCTGTGGAAGGCGGCCGGCACCGGGATCGGCACATTGATGCCGACCATGCCGACCTTGATCTTGCTGGCGAACTCGCGCGCGGCGTCGCCATCGCGGGTGAAGATCGCGGTGCCGTTGCCATATTCATGCTCGTTCACCAGCTTGACCGCGCTGTCATAGTCCGGCACGCGCACGACCGAGAGCACCGGCCCGAAGATCTCTTCCTTGTAGATCTTCATCTCGGGCTTCACATGGTCGAACAGGCAGCCGCCGAGGAAGAAGCCCTTCTCATAGCCCTGGAGCTTCAGCCCGCGGCCATCGACCACGAGCTCGGCACCTTCGGCCACGCCGGAATCGACATAGCCGCGGACCTTGTCGAGATGCGTCTTGGTGACGAGCGGGCCCATCTCGGCCTCGGGATCGGTGCCCGGCGCCACCTTGAGCGCGCTCACGCGCGGCGCCAGCTTCTGGATCAGCGGATCGGCGACGTTGCCGACGGCGACCGCCACCGACACCGCCATGCAGCGCTCGCCGGCCGAGCCATAGCCCGCACCCATCAGCGCGTCGACGGTCTGAGTCAGATCGGCGTCGGGCATGATCACCATGTGGTTCTTGGCCCCGCCCAACGCCTGCACGCGTTTATTGTGTGCCGTACCGGTGTGATAGATGTATTCCGCGATCGGGGTCGAGCCGACGAAGCTCACCGCCTGGATCTCCGGATGCTCGAGGATGGCGTCAACCGCCTCCTTGTCGCCATTGACGACATTGAGCACGCCATCGGGCAAGCCCGCTTCCTTGAGAAGCTGCGCCATGAAAATACTCATCGAGGGATCACGCTCGGACGGCTTCAGGATGAAGCTGTTGCCGCAGGCGAGCGCGATCGGGAACATCCACATCGGCACCATGGCCGGGAAGTTGAAGGGCGTGATGCCGGCGACGACACCGAGGGATTGGCGAACGGTCCAGCCGTCGACATTGGTGCCGACATTCTCGGAGAACTCGCCCTTCAGCATCTGCGGAATGCCGCAGGCGAACTCGACGACCTCGAGCCCGCGGATGATCGAGCCCTTGGCGTCGGAGAGGACCTTGCCATGCTCCGAGGTGACGATTTTCGCCGCTTCGTCGATGCGCTCTTCCATGAGCTGCTTGAAGCGGAACATGATGCGCGCGCGCGTGAGCGGCGGCGTCGCCGACCAGCGCGGGAAGGCCGCCGCGGCCGCCGCGACCGCCTCGTTCAGCTCCGCGCGCGAGGCCAGCGCGACGCGCGCCTGGACCTCGCCGGTCGCCGGGTTGAACACGTCGCTGAAGCGCCCGCTCTTGCCCTCGACGGTCTTGCCGTTGATGAAGTGGGGAATGGTCCTTGTCATGGTGGTCTCGACTCCTTCGGCGTTCGCGCCCGAGCCGGCGCTGCCGGGCCTGGATTATGGATCGGATGGCGCGCACTCTAGCGATTGGGCGGGGGCTGACAAGGAGCCAATCGCCGCCCATATGAGGGGGCAATCGGGGCGGCGCCACGCGCCCTCCCCATGAGGGGAAGGTCCCATGCGGAACTCGATGATCGGTCTTGCCTTTTCAGCATTGCTGGGAGCCCCGGCACTACCCCTCGGAGGGTATGTGGCGACGGCCCATGCGCAGTCCGACGAGACGCCTCAGCAAAGCCCCGATGAGCTTGCGATCGAGGGCGTCAACCGCCTGATGCAGGCGCTCCAGCTGTTCATCCAGCAGCTGCCGGAATATGAGGCGCCGGTGATCGACGAGAACGGCGACATCGTCATCCGCCGCCGCCACGACACCGCCCCCATCCCGCCACAGAAACCGATGCCTCCCGGCAGCGATTCGACGTCGACGTAGGCGGGATCCAGAAAATCTCTCGCCCCCTCCCCTTGCGGGAGGGGGCGTGGGTTTTTCTACCCTCACTCGAACGGCGTCATCGGGCCGTAGTCGCCGATACAGCTCTGATGGGTGACGAGGCCGCTGTCCTCGCTCCAGCGATGGAGCTGGCAGGCGGGCGGTTCCATGATCCAGGAGACGGGGTCCTTGGGACCCAGCCGCAAGGCCACCTGGTGCGCGACCGAGGGGGCTGTTGTCACCACCGTGCCATGCCAGCGCGCCGTGATCGGCCGGTGGATATGACCGCAGAGGATGCGCTCCACCTGCGGGTGGCGCTCGATGACGGCACCCAGCGCCTCGGCATCGGCCAGATTGATCGTGTCCATCTCGACGATGCCGCTGGCGAAGAGCGGGTGGTGGACGGCGATCACGGTCGGACGCTTCCTGGCTTCGCCGAGTTTCGCCTCGAGCCAGGCCAGCTGCGCCTCGCCGATCCGTCCGCCGCTCTCGCCGGCGACGAGGCTGTCGAGCGCGATCAGCCGCAACGGCAGATCCTCGATCGCATAATGCAGGTTGCCCGGACCTTCGCGCCAATAGGGATGGTCGGCGAAGGCCGCCTTGAGCGTCTCGCGCGCATCGTGATTGCCGGGCATGACCGCATAGGGCGCCTCGAGCCGGTCCAGCATCGAGCGCAGATGGGCATATTGCGCCGGCCGGCCGCTATCGACGAGGTCGCCGGTGACCCAGACGAAATCCGGGCCGATCCGGTTCAGATGAGCGACGGCCGCGGCGAGATGGCCCGCCGTATCGATCCGATCGAACAGCAGGCGGCCGGGTTCCACCACATGACAGTCGCTGATCTGGGCCAGCATCATCGGGTTCGGCTCCTGCGGACGGGTTTTCGCGCATGGCTTGCGAGGGCCGCCGTCGCTTCGCAATATGGCGGCCAGGATAAGACTCCCGCTGGGCCCCGGCCAGGGCCCGCATTCTCAAAACCTCGAGGCTCTTTCGATGTCATCGACCGCCGACAGCTCGCCGCATGACTGGCAGCGCCCCTTCGTGCCGCATAGCTGCGGTGCCATCGCCGGCGCCGGGAGCGGGCCGCTCGCGCATCTGAGTTTCGCGGTCAAGGACATCTTCGACATCGCCGGGCATGTCACTGGCTGCGGCAACCCCGATTGGCTCGCGAGCCATGCGCCCGCGGCCGAGACCGCCCCCGTCCTGCTGCAGCTGCTCGAGGCCGGCGCCGACATGATCGGCAAGACCATCACCGAGGAATTGGCCTACAGCCTCCAGGGCGAGAACTATCATTACGGCACGCCGGTCAATCCGGCCTGCCCCGATCGCATTCCAGGCGGCTCCTCCTCGGGCTCGGCCTCGGCGGTCGCCAGCGGCGATGCCGACATCGCGCTGGGATCGGACACCGGTGGATCGGTGCGGCTGCCGGCTTCGCTCTGCGGGATCTTCGGCATCAGGCCCAGCCATGGCCGCGTCTCGCTCGGCGGTGTCATGCCGCTGGCGCCGAGCTTCGACACCGTCGGCTGGTTCACGCGCGAGGCGAACCTGCTGCGCCGCGTGGGCGAGATCCTGCTGGGTCCCGATGCGGCCGAAATTCAACCCTCGCGGCTCTATCTCATGGCGGACGGTTTCGAGCTCGCCGACGAAGCGTTGCGCGAGGCGCTGGTGCCGTCGCTGGCCGCGCTGTCGGGTCTGCTCGGTGCGCCGGCCCTGGTGCGCGTCGGCGACAATGAAGGCAGCCTCATGCCCCTGATGCTGCGGTTCCGGACCCTCCAGGCGCGCGAGATCTGGGCGCAGCACGGGCCCTGGATCGAGACGACGCGGCCGCGCTTCGGGCCGGAGATCGCGGCGCGCTTCGAATGGGCCAAGCGCATGGCAGGCGAGGCGCCCCAGGACGAAGCGCTGCGGCGCGAGCATTTCTCCTTGCGCATGGCGCGGCTGCTGGCGGGCGGGGGCGTGCTGGTCATGCCGTCGGCGCCCGCGATCGCGCCCATGAAGGGGCTGAACCTGACGGCCTCGCAGGGTTTCCGTGACCGCACCCTGAGTCTCACCTGTGTCGCCGGCATGGCGCGGTTGCCGCAGGTGAGCCTGCCGGTGGCCGAGGTTGAGGGTTGTCCGGTGGGGCTGTCGCTGGTGATGGCGCGCGGGCTCGACATGGCGCTCCTGGGCCTGGCCGAGCGGGTGATGGCGGCGCTCGGCTGAGACCGAGCGTCGGATTATTCGGCGGCCTGGATCGAACGCACGCGCGAGGCCGGCAGCACCAGCGCCACCGTGGTGCCCTTGCCGAGCTGGCTCTCGATGGCGAGCCGGCCGCCATGCAGCTCCGCCAGCACCTTGCTCAAGGGCAGGCCGAGGCCCACGCCTTCGGCGCGGCGCGAGATGACGCTGTCCACCTGGCCGAAGGGCAGCATGACCTTCGGAATATCCTCGAGCGCGATGCCGACGCCGGTGTCGATCACCTCGATATGGAAGCCTTGCGAATCCTGCCGGGTGCGCACCGTCACGCTGCCATGGGCCGGCGTGAATTTGACGGCATTGGCGAGCAGGTTGAGCAGGATCTGCTTCAGGCGGCGCCGGTCGGCATAGAGCTTCGGCAGCGGGCTGCCGACCAGATTGTAGATCTGGACGTTGTTGCGCCGCGCCCGCGTCTCGACCAGCCGCAGGCAGGAATCGATCAGATTGCGCGGCTCGATCTCCTCTTCGGCGAGATCGATCTTGCCCGCACCCGCCTTGCTCAGATCGAGCAGGTCGTTGATCAGCGACAGGAGATGCCCGCCGCTCTGGCAGATGTCCTCGGCATAGGTCTTGTATTGCGGCTTGCCGAGCGGCCCCAGCAGCTCGTCGCGCATGATCTCCGAGAAACCGATGATCGCGTTGAGCGGCGTGCGCAGCTCATGGCTCATGGTGGCGAGGAAGGTGGTCTTGGCGCGGCTCGCTTCTTCCGCCGTCTCCTTGGCCTGGATCAGGCGCCGCTCGGCCGACACGCGCCGCATCTCCATCCCGATCCAATGCGCGATCAGGTTGAGGAGCGGATGCGGTTCGGGTCCGCGCAGATCGGGCTCGTCGTCGAAAGCGAAGATATGGCCAACGGTCTCGCCCTGCTCGCCGCAGAAGACCGCCCCCTGATAGGCGACGGCACCCGATTGGGAGAGCCATTTGTCGTGCGGAAACAGTTCCGGCGCGCGATCGGGCACGACCAGCGTCTTGCCCGAGGCATAGCATTGACCGCTGGGCGTGCCGGCGAGCGAGAAGGTGATGGGCTGAGCGGGTCGCCCGTCGGCCCAGAACGCCAGAACGCGCGCCTCCCGTCCGTCGCGCCCGAGCTCGGCGATCCCGGCCCAGCGATAGCCGAGCCCGATCGCCAGCGCCTGCGCCGCGGCTTCGAGGAAGGAGCGGCCTTCCGGCCGGTTGCCGACGATCAGAGTCAATGCATCCTGGCGGCGGCGATATTCGGTGATGTCGGTGTAGGCGACGACGGTGGAATTGTCGTGCGTCTTGCGCTCCACCACCTGGATGGTGCGCCCGTCGCTCAAGGGATATTCGAATGGCCCGCGCGGATTGCGGTGGGCCTCGAGGCGACGCTGCGCCGTAACTTCCGTCCCCTGGCGGTCGCCGCCATACGCGCCGCGTTCGACGCCGGCCTTGAGCAGGTCTTCGAAGCGGGTGCCGGCGCCATGCAGGTCGCGCGTGCGCGGGAACATGCGGCTGAAATTCGAGTTGGAGAAGACCAGCCGGTCCTGGGCGTCGAACAGCACGACCGCCTGCGGCACGCCCTCCATGACCTCGAGCAGGCGCGAGCGTTCGTTCTCGACCGCGAGGCGCATCCGCTCTTCGCGCTCATGCAATTGAAGACTGTCCAGCGCCCGCTGCAGCTCCTGCTCGACCGCGGCCGATTGGCCGCGCCGCATGACGGCGGCGGTCGCCAGTACGGCCGCGGCAAGACCGGCGAGTTGGCCGATCCATTGCAGCGGCCCGGTCGGCCCCAACTCTGGCGCCAGCACGAGCTTCAGCAGCTCGACGACGCCCGAGGCGATCAGCGGCACGGCGACGACGCCGACCACCGGATCGCGCTGCTTTCGCCAGTCGCGGGCAAACTCGAAAGCGGCGGCAAGGAAGAGCAGCGCGGTGATCGCCGGGATCAGCGGCGCCGACAGAACGCCCGAGGCCCACAGGGCGGCAGCGACGGTCACCAGCCCCAGCAACAGGCCGAGGCGCCGGGCTTCCACATAGTTGTGAATGAAGCGGCGCGCGCCCGCATAGATCAGGAGGGCGGACAAGGCGAGCGCCGACTGGCCGGCGGCGACCGCGGGTCGGGCGGCGGCGTCGGTCCAGAGGCCGGGCAGGAGCAGGCCCGCGCCGTTCGCCAAAGTCGCCAGGGCCCACCATCCCATCGCCGGCGAGACGGCCGGCAGGAACGCCAAATAGGCCATCGTCGCCGCCATGATGATCGCGCCCAGCGCGGCGGCGGTGGCAATGACTTCGGTGGAAGGCAACAACTCCATGGAAAGGCGCTTTGAATCCCTTGCTGGAGTGGCGATCGGCGAGGCTTGGCGAAACCCGGCCCTGACCGGTGATGGTCGAGGGCCGGAATCGGGCTCGGCCCGCGACTCCGGCCAGCGGGCCAAGCCCACCATTTTGAGTAAATCTTGCTGAATGAAGGGTTAACGCGATGGGGCGGCGCCAGCCTCGGCGCGGCTTGGCCGTGTTTCCAGAATTATGAATAAAATCAAATACTAATGATCGTAATGGACGATCGATGTGACCGGCACGTCCAGGCGGTTTCGGCCGCCCAGGAAATCCAATTCGATCACGAAAGCGGCACCGAGCACCTCGGCCCCGACCTTGCGCAGCAATTCGATAGCGGCACGCATCGTGCCGCCGGTGGCCAGGAGGTCGTCGAGCACGACCACGCGATCGCGCGGCCGGACCGCGTCCGACTGGATTTCGACCGTGTCGGTCCCGTATTCGAGCTCATAGCTATGCGGAATGACGCTGCCCGGCAGCTTGCCCTTCTTGCGCACCATCACGAAGCCGCATCCCAAGCGGTAGGCCACCGGTGCCGTCACCAGGAAGCCGCGCGATTCGATGCCGATCAGCTTGTCGGGCCGCATCTTGCCGATGACGTCGGCCATCCGGTCCACGGTGGCGCGCCAGGCCGCGCCATGCGCCAGCAAGGTCGAGATGTCGTAGAAGAGGATGCCGGGCTTGGGGAAGTCCGGAACTTGGCGGATATGGTCCTTGATCTCGATCGTATCGGTCATTGGGCCTTTGGCGAGGTCGGGGCGTTTTGCGGCGGATCGAACGGGCGGGCATGCTAGCCGGATGAAGGGGATAGGTCACGAGGCATGGCTTTCGAGGCGCCGACGACTATAGTCGGGGCCTCGGCGGGGGCCGGGATGGGTCGACAGGCCCGTCTCCAAGGGACGAGAATCGACAGGGGAGCGATTGCCGAAGGGCATGGCGCAGCAGGCAAGCCTGAAAAAGAGCGGGGAAGGCGACGGCTTGCGGCTCGAACTTTCGGGCCGGTTGGTGACCGCAACGCTGGTGCCGTTGGTGGCAGAGCTGGACGCTCTGCCGGCCCGCGGGCGGGCGGCCCTTGACCTGTCGCAACTCGAGGCGCTGGACACCGCCGGCGCCTGGCTGATCCTGCGGACCGAGGCCCGCTTCGCCGCGGCCGGCGGCAAGCTCGAGGTCACCGGCGCCAAGCCCGGCCAAGCCAAGCTGATGGCGCGGGTCGGCAAGGCGGGCAAGCCCGCAGCGTTGCCGCGGCCGGAACATCACGGGCCGCTCTATTTCATCGAGGGCATCGGGGCCGGCACGATTTCGGCCTTTCAGCAGGCCGCCGACCTGATCGCTTTCTTCGGCGCGATCGTCACGGCGTTTGCACGCGTTGCCGTGCGACCCAGCCGGATCCGATTCACGTCGCTCGTCAGCCATATCGAGCAGGTCGGCATGAATGCCCTGCCGATCGTCGGCTTGCTGACGGTGCTGATCGGCGTGGTGCTGGCCTTCCAGGGTGTCGATCAGTTGCGCGCCTATGGCGGCGAGATCTTCACCGTCAATCTGGTCGGCATCTCCGTGCTGCGCGAGATGGGCATCCTCCTGACCGCGATCATGGTGGCCGGCCGGTCGGGCAGCGCCTTCACCGCCCAGATCGGCACCATGCAGGTGAACGAGGAGATCGATGCCATGCGCACGCTGGCGCTCGATCCGGTCGAGGCGCTGGTGCTGCCACGCATCTTCGCGCTCATGATTGCCGTGCCGCTGCTCACCGTGTTTGCCGACTTCATGGGCATCCTCGGCGGCGGCGTCATGACCTGCATCCTGGTCGATCTGTCGCCGGCGCAGTTCCTGCATCAACTCAACAATGCGGTGACGGTGCAGACCTTCTTCGTCGGCCTGGTCAAGGCGCCGGTCTTCGCCTTCGTCATCGGCATGGTCGGCTGTTTCGAGGGCCTGCGCGTCAAGGGCAGCGCCGAAAGCGTCGGTCGCCTGACGACGCAGTCGGTCGTCGAATCGATCTTCCTCGTGATCGTGTTCGACGCGATCTTCTCGATCCTGTTCTCCTATCTCGGAATCTGAGCAGGCCCATGGCGCGATCGCATACCAAGCATCATCCGAACGAGGCCCCCGCCGAGCAGGGTGCGGTGATCTCGATCCGCGGCCTGGTCAACCGGTTCGGCTCGCAGACGGTCCATGACGGGCTCGATCTCGATGTGCGCGCGGGCGAGGTGCTGGGCGTCGTCGGCGGTTCAGGCACCGGCAAGTCGGTCCTCCTGCGCACCGTTGTCGGTCTCAACCGTCCGGCGGCTGGCCGGATCGTCGTCCTGGGCGAGGACACGGCCGCGATGAGCGAGCGCGAATGGCAGCATCTGCAGCAGCGCTGGGGCGTCCTGTTCCAGAGCGGCGCCCTCTTCAGCTCCCTGACGGTGGCCGAGAACATCCAGGTGCCGATGAAAGAGCATACCCATCTGCCCAAGAAGTTCGCGGACGAGGTGACGGCTCTGAAGATCGCCCTGGTCGGCCTCCCGCCCGAGGCCGCCGGCAAATACCCGTCGGAGCTGTCGGGCGGCATGAAAAAGCGCGCCGGCCTGGCGCGGGCGCTGGCCCTGGACCCGGAGATTCTGTTCCTGGACGAACCCACCGCCGGCCTCGACCCGATCGGCGCCGCCGCCTTCGACACCTTAATTCGCGATCTTCAGCAAAGCCTTGGATTAACGGTGTTTATGGTCACACACGATCTGGACAGCCTGCATGCGATCTGCGACCGTATCGCCGTCCTCGTGGACAAGAAGATCAAGGTCGGGACGATGGCCGAAATGCTGGCGGACCCCCACCCCTGGATCCGCGAATATTTCCACGGGCCGCGAGCCCGTGCCGCCGGAATTGGCTGAAATCGACCGGGGCAGACACCGACCGGATCTCTCATGGAAACCCGCGCACATCACCTTGCCGTCGGCCTCTTTGTCCTGGTTCTGATCGCGGCCCTCGCGGGCTTCGTGATCTGGATCAGCAAGTTCAATGGCGAGCAGAATTATGCCTATTACACGGTCCGCTTCAGCGAGGACGTGACCGGTCTGTCGGTGGACGGGCCCGTGCGCTATCGCGGCGTCACGGTCGGCCGCGTCACCGACATCCGGATCGATCCCGACAATCCGATCTTCGTGCGGATCACGATCCAGGTCTCGCCCGACACGCCCGTCGTGACCGACACGGTGGCATCGCTGGAGGCGCAAGGCATCACCGGCGTCCTCTACGTGCTCCTCAAGGGCGGGACCCAGGGCGCGCCCCGCATGAAGGTCACCGACCTCACGCCCTATCCGGAGATCCCTGGCGCTCCCGGTAAGTTCGAGGCGCTGCTCGCCAGCGCGCCGGCGCTTCTGGAGCATGCGACCCAGTTGGTGGATCGCGTAACCCTGATGTTCAGCGACCAGAACCAGGCGGCGATTGCCAACACGCTCAATAATCTGCAAGGCATCAGCGCGACCTTCAACGATCCCAAGAACGGTGTCGGCCCGACACTCGACAGCATTTCCGATGCCGCCATCAGCATCGATGCCATGAGCGAGCAGGTGCGCACGCTGGCCACCAATCTCGACAAGCAGGTGGGCGGGCTTGTCGGCGCCTCGCAGAAGACGCTCGACGATCTGCACAAGCTGACCACCTCCTTCGAGGGCGCCGCTGACGAGATCCATGACCTGGTGGCCGAAAATCGCCGCCCTCTTAACGATTTCGCACAATCGGGCCTCTATGAGTTGACCCAGATGGCGAGCGAGATGCGCACGCTGATCGCGACCCTGACCCGCATCTCCACGCAGTTCGAGCGCGATCCGGCGCGCTTCCTGTTCGGCGACCGGCAGAAAGGATACGAGGCGCAATGACGTCGAGACCCGTATCGATGGCGGTGGCCCAGCCTTCCCGCCGTCTGCTGTTGCGCCTGCTGGGTGGGACGGCGCTGCTGCCGCTGGCGGGCTGCGGCGTGCTCTCGTCTTATGCCACCCCGCTCGATCAATATACGCTGTCGCCCAAGACCACGTTCCAGAATCCGCCGCCGAAAGTGGAATGGCAGCTCGTGGTGGAGAAGCCGATCGCCGCCGCCGGAATCGATACCGCCCGCGTGGCCTTGTCGCGCAATCCCTATCAGGTCGAGTATTTCGCCAAGGCTGCCTGGACCGACAACGCGCCCTCGATGGTGCAGACTCTCCTGATCGATTCCTTCCAGAACACCGGATCGATCGTCGGCGTCGGCCGCGAAGCCATCGGGCTGCGGCCCGATTTTCTGCTCAAGACCGATCTGCGCGAGTTTCAGGCCAACTATCGCGACAACGATCCGATCCCCGAGATTCATGTGAAGATGATCGCGCGGCTGGTGAAGCTGCCGGAGCGGCGCATCATCGCCTCCATGACGGCCGATCGCAAAGCCAAGGCGGCCGGCACGAAATTCACCGATGTGGTGGACGCTTTCGACGACGCGCTGGGCGGCGTGATCAAGCAGATCGTCATCTTCACGCTCAGAGCGCCGTCCGGCGATCTGGGTGGGATGACCGGCGTCGAGATCGCGCCTCCCGAAGCTCCGGCGACGACCGGAACCTCGCCCTGATCTTCGGACAACCCCTGCAGATTTGACGATCGCAACTGCATCGCGAAGGATTCCGATATGAGTCCCGATAGCGCGTCGACCCGCACCTCCAGTCGCGTCTTCCATCGCGAGTTCGATCATGAGCTGCCGAAGGCGGTGCGCGGCGAGGGGATCTGGGTCATCGATTCCGAAGGGCGGCGTTATCTCGATGCCTCGGGCGGTGCCGCGGTTTCCTGTCTCGGCCATAGCCATCCCACCGTGATCCAGGCGATCCAGCGCCAGGCGGCGCTGCTGCCTTTCGCCTATTCGCATTTCTTCACCAGCGAGCCCCTGGAAGAGCTGGCCACGTTGCTGGTCGAGGCGGCTCCATCGGGCATGGACAAGGTGTTCTTCGTCGCCGGCGGCTCGGAAGCGACCGAGGCCGCGCTGAAGCTGGCGCGGCAATATCACCTGGAGAAGGGCGAGCCGCGGCGGCGGAAGTTCATCGCCCGCCGCCAGAGCTATCACGGCAACACGCTGGGCGCGCTCGCCGTCAGCGGCAATCTGGCGCGCCGCGAGCCCTATGCGCCGATGCTGATGGAGATGTGCCATATCGCGCCCTGCTACGCCTATCGCGAGAAGCGCACCGACGAGAGCGAGGAGGCCTATGGCCTGCGCGTCGCCGACGAGCTCGACCAGGCGATCCGCGAGCTGGGGCCCGAGACCGTCGCGGCCTTCATCGCCGAGCCGGTCGTGGGCGCCACGCTGGGCGCTTGTCCCGCCGTGCCGGGATATTTCAAGCGCGTGCGCGAGATCTGCGACCGCCATGGCGTGCTCCTGATCCTGGACGAGGTGATGTGCGGCATGGGTCGCTGCGGCACTCTTTACGCCTGCGAGGCCGAGGGTGTCGTGCCGGACATCCTGACCATGGCCAAGGGGCTCGGCGCCGGCTATCAGCCCATCGGCGCCGTCATGGCCCATCGGCGCGTGGTCGCGGCGATCGAGGAGGGATCGCAGGCCCTGATGCACGGCCACACCTACTTCAACCATACCATCGCGGTCGCGGCAGCCGTGGCGGTGCAGCGCACCCTCAAGGCCCAGAACCTCCTGGAGAATGTCCGCCGCCAGGGCGCTCGGCTGAAGCAGGCGCTCGAGGAGCGGCTGGGCAATCACCGTCATATCGGCGATGTGCGGGGGCGCGGCCTCTTCCTCGGCATCGAGCTGGTGCAGGACCGCGCCAGCAAGCGGCCCTTCGATCCGGCGCTGAAGCTCCATGCGCGGCTGCGCGAGGCCGGCATGAGCGAGGGCATGATGTGCTATCCGACCGGCGGCTGCATCGACGGCAAGAGCGGCGATCATGTGATCCTGGCGCCGCCCTATATCGTGACCGACCGCGAGGTCGACGAGATCGTCGAGCGGACCGGGCGGACGATCGACCGGGCTTTGCGCGGCCTGCCAACGGACGGTGCCCCCTGAGCCGACCGGCTCCGCGATCGAGCCGCGAGCCGCAATCACCCACAGGGGACGTTTCCGCAACCGCCAGCGCGAGGACGGCTTGCGCGCCTGCCGGGTTCAATTATTATCTTTTTAAATCAATATATTACCGGTTACCGCATGTCCCCTCAGGGTGGCAGGGTCCGAAATGCCGGCTTAACCGGCTGGTAACCAGGCGCTTGCGACAATCAGCCGGTAAATCCAGGCGAAGTGTGCTGCCGCTCATGGCGGCGCCCGTCGAAGGCAGGGCTCATGACCACGACACTTTCCCAAGCCGATGTCGCAAGGCTGCTGACCGATCCCTCTCAGGAGGCTCGCGCCGATACGGCGGCGAAGCTGGCGGAGCAGGTCGATGCCGAGGGGTTGACCGATGCCGAGCGCCAGCTCGCGATCGACATCGTCCGCGTCATGGCGCAGGACGCGGCGATCCGCGTGCGCGAGGCGCTGTCGCGCAACCTGAAGCACAGCAAGCATCTGCCCCACGACGTTGCGGAGGCGCTGGCCCGCGACGTCGAGCAGGTGGCGCTGCCGATCCTCGAATTCTCCACGATCCTCACCGACGAGGATCTGATCGCGATCATACGCGGCTCGAACGGCGCCAAGCAGACCGCGATCGCGCGTCGCGCCGCCGTGTCGGCCAAGCTCGCCGATGCGCTGATCGCGAGCAAGAATCCAGAAGCCGTCGCCACCCTGGTGTCGAATCCGGGAGCCGAGCTCGCGGAAAGCCATCTCAACAAGGTGGTCGACCAGTTCGGCGACAATGCGGCCATCCAGAGCTCGCTGGTGCGCCGCGAGAAGCTGCCCTTGACCGTCGCAGAGCGGCTGGTCGCGGTCGTGTCCGAAAACTTGCGCGACTATCTCGTGTCGCATCATGAGCTACCGCCTTCGATTGCGGTCGATCTGGTGCTGGAGAGCCGCGAACGCGCGACCGTGAGCCTGCTGCCGCACGGTTCGGAATCGGTCGACGTGATCCAGCTCTGCCGCCAGCTCAAGCTCCATGGCCGCCTGACGCCGTCGCTGCTGCTGCGCGCGCTCTGCATGGGCGACGTGGCCTTTTTCGAATCCGCCATGTCGGTTCTGGCCCGCACGCCGATCGTCAATGCCCGCATGTTGATCCATGACGACGGCACGCTGGGCCTCAAGTCGCTCTATTTGCGCTCCGGCTTGCCGGAGCGTCTCTACCCGGCCTTCCGCGTCGCGGTCGACGTGATGCGCGAGAACGAGTTCGACGCGCGCGACGAGGATCGCCGTCGCTATATCTGTCGCATGATCGAGCGCATCCTCACCCAGTTCGAGGATATCGGGCAGGACAATCTCGATTACCTGCTGACCAAGCTCAATCAGTACGCCGCTTAAATCAGACCTGGCATCGTTCTGACGCGAAAACGCCGCCGCGGGACATGAACCCGGGGCGGCGTTTTCCGTTTCGGAAGGGCCAGTGAAGGGCCAGTAATGTTGCGGTTGGGCGCCCTGAAGTCCCGTTACGGGGTCCGGGCGCGGTGGGTGTATCCCTCGCAGTACTCGTCGGTGTAGATGCCACCATTGCCGCTGCAGTTGTTGTCGACCCAGCTCGCCGACTCATATTTGGCGCAGGCCGTGAAGCCCAGGCTGCCCGCCAGCAGGGCTGCGATCAAAAGAATGCGTGTCATCGTTTCTTGTCCTTCTTCGGTTCCCCAAGCCCTGGATCCCGGCGAAAGATGCCGGGGAGGCTTATAAGAAGATGATGGCCCTGTAATCCTCGCAGGCAAGCGCTAGGCGTTCCGATCCCGTGGAAAATCCGAGGCGGATCCGGGCCCCGCCCTGTCCCGGGCAGGCGGGTCGACGCTCTCTTACGGCGCGTGATTGTTCTTGGTGTAGTCGTCGCAATAGGCGTCGCTATGGACGCCACCATTGCTGCTGCAATTGTTGTCCACCCAGCCCCATGCCTGATAGCGGGTCCCCCAGCTGCAGCCGGCGAGCGTCAAGGTGACGGCGAGCGCGAAGGCAACGGTCAGAATGCGTGCCATCATTTGTTATCCTTCTTGATTTTGATAGGCCCCGCTGCGGCGAAACTCGGATGGCCTGCATGGGAACCCCTCATGAAAATAGTTGGACCGGCTCCGTTCCCTGGCAAGCGCTAGGGAACGCGGTCGCGTGGAAAATTGGGGGCAGGTACGGAGCGGTCTCGCCGGTACCATCGGCCCAACGAGATGACGACGGCGAGGATCGCCAGCCAGGCGATGCGGTTCTGATAGCGGTCGTTCGGGTTGGAGAGGGCGCCACAGACGAAGGCATTGCCCAGGAAGGCGAGGGTCATGATCCCCAGCAGGAGGACGGCATCCGGATCGCGCCGGCGCCAGGCCAGCCATAACAGCAAGGGCAGGGCGGCGCTCGCCAGCCACAGCAGCGGCACCTGAACCATATTGAGCGCATCGAAGTTGGTGCCGTGCTGCTGATGAGCGGCAAGGAAGGCGGCCGACTCCTTCGGATAATGGCGGGCGATGGCATCGCCGATGAGATAACGCATCGGCGCCACGCCATCGGCCGTCCGTAGCATCGCCAGCTGCTGCGCCGTCAATTTTACCGAGTCCCAGAGATAGGTCAGCGGATAGGACTTGATCGCGCCGCGCACGATCTGGCGCGCTTCCTCGCGCATGCCGGTGCCGGTCCAGCCGCCGAGCCGGTTGAAATCATGGTCATGCCACAGGAACATGTTGGCGTTATGAGGCAGGCGATGGCGGGCAATGCAGAGATCGAGCTTCGGCCTCGGCTTGGAGCAGGCATGGTCGAGATAGGTCTCGGCCAATCCATCCTCGACGAAAAGACCGAGCGTCAGCACGGCATTGTCCTGCAGCAGGAAGAAACGCCCGGTCACGACGGCGTTGGCGCTGGCGGCCAGCGCGATGCCGATGAGGAACGCCATCAGCGGCAGTTTCAGGCGGCTGCGGAGTCCCGGCCAAAGACCCGGGGCGGCCAAGCTCACCATCAGCGCGGACAGCAGGAGTCCGCCGGCCAGCGCCGCATGTGAGGTATGGACCGCAATGGCGAGCGCCAGGATGGCGGTCAGGCCGATCCGGCGCGCCGGGCCCAGCAAGCCGTCATCGCAGACCAGGAGGGCGAAGCTCAAGACCAGGATGCCGGTGAAGGCGTCGGGCATGAGCTCGCTGGTGAACCAGGGCAGGCCGCTGGTCAGGAGCAGCAGGCCCGCGATCGGCACCAGTACCGCCTCGGGCTGGCGTGGCAGGAACCGCCGCAGCGCTTCATAGAGGACGTAGGCCGCAAGGGCCGACTGAAGCAGCGGAATGATCCAGAGGCTGTGCGCCAATCGGCCGGCGATCGTCACCAGCCCATAGCCGGCGGTGCGATAGACCGGCATCTGCCAGGTGAAAGGCATCTGCAGATAGTCGACGCTGTCGTAATAAACCAGTGGGAAGCCGTTCCAGAGAGCGGGCGCCAGGAACAGCGCGGTGGCAAGCGTCAGGGCAATTGCCAGCTTGAGCGGCGCCACCTGGGCCAGGCGGCTCGGTAAAAAGAGAGTGCCGGTTGAACTCTGCGTCGAGCGGCGCGGCATGCGGCCCTGGCCCCAATTCCCGAATCTTCGTTTCTCGCCGGAGGCGACCCCATAGCCCTCCGGGCCGCGGGCACTAAAGCCTGTCTTTGTGGCGGGATTTTGGATTACAGGAAGGTCAGGATTGCGTGCCGGCGCGTCGCGGAGGCTCCGTCGCCGCCGGACAATTCGTCCGCTCGTTACTGGCCGCTAGAATTGCGTCAGGTAGCCCGCATAGATCATCTGATCGATGTCGTTGGCGACATAGAGGCGATGGCGGCCGCCCCAGGGCAGCGGATTCCAGGGCGTATCGGGATCGTAGATGGTGCCGGGATCCCCGACCGTTCCATTCGGTCCCCACACCTGCGGGATGTTCGACATGTCATGGAACTGGAGATAGTCGAAGGCGATGTCCTCCATGCCGCCGCTGGCGCCGATGCCGCTGCTGACGGCGATCTCGTTGCCGAGCGGGCCCACCACGACGATCTCGTCCCGATATTTGTCGCAGAAGCAGTAGCTCCAGGGCGAGGCGCTGAGCCCCGTGATGCCGCGGCCCGCATAGTCGCGGGCGCCGAGGAAGGTCCCGTTGGTCGCCCAGAGCTCGAGCGTGGGGCCGCTGCCTCTCACGAAGAAGAACCCATTGCAGGCGAGCCCCTCCGGCGAGGACATGCTGGGCGAGAGCGCTGCCACCCGTGTGTCGGTCAAAAGGCCCGTATCGGGGTCGAAGGCCAGGATGATGTCCGGCGCGTTGGTGGCCTGGCAGCACCAGACGACCTTCCGGAACGGGTCGTAGGCCATGTCGGAGATGGTGTCGTAGCCGACCGGGTTGGGATGGCGGTAGGCCTCGCTGCCATCGAAGGTGCGCAGATAAAGCACATCGTCGCTGAAGGTCGTCTGGGTCAGGAAAGCGAGGTGCGGATCGCCCGCGCGCAGCACGATGGTCAGCGCCGTGCTGCCTCCTGCCGTGGTGATCAGGTAGGGGTAGCTCCAGGTCGTTTCGAAACGCAGGTTTGCAACGGGCATGCCACGCTCCTTCGCGCCGAATGAAGAGCCGCGTACCGGTCGTCACATTGCCGTAGTTTCATAATTAACCCACCGCATCCCTGTCAGTGACAAAAAGAAGGCGCGCCGGCCGTTCGCACAGCGCATTCATGCCGGTTTCGCACGGTCCATCGTCGCTTATGCGGCGCCAAACCGATCCCAGGCCGCCCATCCTGTCCCGCGCGACAGCTTTGCGATGTCGAGTTCATGAGCCCCTGACATTCGGATGAGGTTTCCGTAAACCCCGCCTTAGGAATCGAATCGTATGGTCTCGTCCGGGCGCCATATCCGGTTATTCAGTTTCACGGATCTCTGCCTTTTCCTGACGAGATCGATGGCGTGCGTGTACCTGTCGCGACCGGAAGCGGGAGGAAACCATCGGGATACTGGGGACATTTATATGGCATTCCTAAGATCTGGCGGCGACGCCGCCGCGAAACTGCGTGCGCTCGACAAGTCGCAAGCCATCATCGAATTCAATCTCGACGGCACCATCATCACGGCCAATGCGAACTTCCTGAAAGCGATGGGCTACAGCCTGGATGAGATCAAAGGCAAGCATCACAGCCTGTTCGTCGAGCCCGCCGAGAAGGCCAGCACCGCCTATCGGGAGTTCTGGGAGCGCCTCAATCGGGGCGAGTTCCAGGCGGCGCAGTACAAGCGGATCGCCAAGGGCGGCCGCGAGGTCTGGATCGAGGCCTCCTACAATCCGCTGCTCGACGGCCGCGGCAAGCCGTTCAAGGTCGTCAAATACGCCACCGACATCTCCCGCCAGAAGACCGAGTACGCCGATCTGACCGGCAAGGTCGAGGCGATCGGCCGCTCGCAGGCGGTCATCGAGTTCAATCTCGACGGGACCATCATCACCGCCAATGAGAATTTCCTGAAGACGCTCGGCTACCGGCTGGAAGAGATCAAGGGCAAGCATCACAGCCTCTTCGTCGAAGCCGGCTACAAGGACAGCGCCGAATACCGAAAATTCTGGGAAGCGCTGGGCCGCGGCGAGTATCAGGCCGCGCAGTATATGCGTATCGCCAAGGGCGGCCGGAAAGTATGGATCGAGGCTTCCTACAACCCGGTGATGGATCTGAATGGCCGCCCCTGGAAGGTGGTGAAGTTCGCGACCGATATCTCCGGTCGCAAGGAACAGAACGCGGCGCTCGCAACCGAGTTCGAGAACGGCGTGAAGAGCCTGGTGGAGAAGGTCTCGGCGTCGGCGACCGAGATGCAGGCGACCGCCCAGACCCTGGCCGCCGCGGCCGAACAGACCAACCAGCAATCCTCGACCGTTGCCGCGGCCTCGGAAGAGTTGGCGAGCTCGGTCACCGAGATCTCGCGCCAGATCACCGAATCGACGCGGGTGATCGGCACCGCCGTCAGCGAAGCGAAGCGGTCGGAGCAGATGGTGGCGACGCTGGTGGCGGCCGCGCAGAAAATTGGCGACGTCACCCAGATCATCGCGGCGATCGCCAGCCAGACCAATCTGCTGGCCCTCAACGCAACCATCGAGGCGGCGCGTGCTGGCGAGGCCGGCAAGGGCTTCGCCGTGGTCGCCTCGGAAGTGAAGTCGCTCGCCAATCAGACGGCCAAGGCCACCGAGGAGATCGAGCAACAGATCCGCTCGATCCAGGAATCGAGCCACAATACGGCGACCGTGATCGGCGAGATCGGCAACATCATCGGCCAGGTCAGCGAGTTCAGCACCTCGATCTCGGGCGCCGTCGAAGAGCAGTCGGCGGCCACGCGGGAAGTCTCGCTCAACATCAGCGGCGTCACCCAGGCAGCCGAGGAATCCGGGCGTTCCTCGACGAATGTGCTGACCAGTGCACAATCATTGTCGCAGCTGTCGACGAGCCTCGGGACCCAGGTCGATCGGTTCCTGGCGAACGTTAGGGCGATGTAACGTTCAACGTGACGACCGGCGATAACAAATGTTCAAGTCATAGGGTCACGAGCTTCGAAGACCACGAGCCTCGAAAAAGCCACGGGCTCTCGCATTGAGGCCGGCGCTCCGAGGGAGTAATGCTGAGGACAGAAACGTCATCGGCACCCCACGCCGATCAAACCTTCGATCCCGGGCTCCCCGTAGCCCGGGATCTATTTATGCGGAAATGGAAAAGAGCCCCGGATGCTTCGCGTCCGGGGTTTTGTTTGTGCGTGCCGCTGACCGGCTCCGTCATCACGTCTTTCACATCGAAACGACCACGGGCGTGAAAGCGTCGCTCGTCCCTCTCCCGATGATCGCGGAGTCGGCCTTCCGCTCTTCTCGGGACTGTTCCTGGAAATCGATGCGCTGGTCGTCGCCATCATGATCGTCGCGCCCTTCGTCCCTTGGGCGATCCGACCCGACGCTGATCGACCTGGTCTCGATTCGTACCTAATCGCGCCAGAACGATTTTAACAAGTCACTCTCGACCTGCGCGCGAGTGAGACCCAGATCCTTCAGCATGCGATCGTTCAGCCCGTCGAGATACTGCCGATCGCGAGCGCGTTGCCGCCATCGGCACAGCGAGGTAGTAACGCTGCCGATGAGACGCCGGGCGAGGCCGTCGATCCGGCGCCAGGCCGGTCGCGCAGGCGATTGCCAGATGTCACGGGCGATCGACGGAATTGCGGGCGCCGACCCCTCAGGGGAATCGGCGGACTTGCTCTGCTGAAGCAGAGAGCCCGGAAGGCCACGCCCGTGAAGGGACGCTGCGACCAGGTCCAGGACGGTCGGCAGAAATTCGGACCGGCCATCGGAAGGTGGGGATGCCGCCCGCTTGCGGATGGCCCGTAATCTGTTGCTCATGGAGAGGGTTGCCCCGAAACGCGGGGCAGGGAGATCTCCGCCTCGCGCTCTTCTTTGCATGGTTGCCGACGAATTGCCGGTGACATGCAAGCTATGGGGCTCGGCCAGGGGAGGCATCGGGAGACCTCCCCATTTTAAGGTCCTGTTGCCCCCATTTTCCGGTTCGAGGCTGATGCAATCGCCACCGGCTCTGTCACACTCGACGGCGGCACCGATCCCAAAGGCGATGCTTCCAGACCGGGCGAGGGACCTGCGCATCCCATGAAACTGAGCGTCGACGGCAAGGTGAATGCCGGGCCCGAGAACCGCGACATCGAGCGGGCCATCGATGCAGCGCCTGCGGGTGCCAGCCGGCATATCCATCTTCAATCCAATGGCGACGACTTCATCGAGGCCGTGCTCGAGAAGGATGGGCGTTATCGCCTGAGCTTCGTCGAGGACGGGGAACGCTTCCAATCGGCAGACCCGGTCGATCCCGAGAAGGCCAGGACCGTCCTCGTCGAATATCTCAACCAGGATTCGGACTGGCGGCGTGAATGCCGCTTCGTCGCCGACGAATCGGATGAGACCCCGTCGATCGACAGCGCGCGGATCAACGCCCCGCCGCCGGTCTGGGCCATCATTCTGGTTGCCGCCGCCTTCTTCGGCTTCCCGCTGCTGTCGTTCCTGCCCGTCTGAGGTTGCGCGCGGCATGGCGCTTGCCGGATCTTCCGACTTTGGTTCAATTCTTGAGGCGTGCCTTGCCGACCTGGAGTGTAGCGACGGCAAATCCTGCCGGGGCGCCTCTCGCATCGGGCCTCAGGCCGCTTCCGTGTCTCGGACCCGGGGGTCTTTCTTTGCCGGTCGGATCGGTCGCGGCGTCAGCGCGCTGGCGGCTCCCGGTTGCAGGCCGAATAACCGGCATTCGGATCGGCGCCATTGCATTGATAGGTCCGCGCCGTGATCGAGTCGAAGCGGGGCGGACCCAGATCGCAGGCGCCAAGCGCCAGCAGACATCCCAGAAGCGTGATACGCAGCGTTGTTCGCAGGGGAGGACTCATGACCCTCGATCCGTCTCCAGGCAGGTGAGCGTCTTCGGCTGTCATTCTGTTCCCGATTCCGCGTCCTCAGGAAATGAATTTGGGATTGGGTGGTTCGGCATCAATGCGGTTCTCATGCAACGGAACGGTTGTCGCCATCGCGCCCATCCCTGGGGTTGCCGCAAGCCTTCTGACAACCTGTGTTAGTTTATCTAAAATTTGCCTCTTGTGAAGGTTGCTTCTCCTGTCTTAAGCTTGTGCCCCTCTAACGAGACAGCTCGGGGGCCCAGCCATGAGACCGCTCGTTATGGCCGCGACATTGCTGTTGCTGACGGGCTGTGACTTGTCTCAGCCCGCCCTGTGGGGCGTTGTCGAGGGCGGGAAGTTTCTGGTCGGTGCCGTCGGGTCGGTCGTTACCGACGCCATCGAGGGCGAGCCGTCCGAACACAAGGGCGGTCCGCTCGTCACCGAGAGCAACCCTGCCGATACGAAGCCGACCGAGGGTTACGACCCTTTCGATCCCTAGCTTGTCCCGAGGCGCAGCCGGGATCCGTTCCGCTTGCCGGGGTTCGGTGTCGGTTCGACGCCGATCGGATTTTCCGGTGTCTCCCGATGCCAGGTCTTGCGGCGCGATCCGGCCTGAGCCGACGCCAGATCGTCAAAAATCTGCGACATGGGCGCAACCGAATCAGGTGAGACTCTCATGCCATGTTCAGCACCGTGGCGCTCGCCGACGCCGAGATCGACCTCACCTATGCCAGCCGTTGCGACAAGCTGGCCTCGCGGGCCTTCATTCACGCCGTCGAGCTGTTGACCGGCCAGCTCAGGCTCAAGCGCCTCTACGACATCTACCAGTCCGAGCTGCGCGGCAGCGTGGATTTCTGGGAAGCGGCGATGCGCCTGCTCAATCTCTCGATCGCCTACGACACATCCAAGCTCGAGGCCTTGCCGCCCAGCGGCCCCCTGGTCATCGTCGCCAATCACCCCTTCGGCCTGATCGACGGGCTCCTCATCGGCCATCTCACGAACCGGGTGCGCAGCGACTTCAAGGTGCTGACCAATGCCCGGCTCTACCCGCCCGATGCCGAGGTGCAGCATTTCATCCTGCCGATCGATTTCGACCCGACGGAGACGGCGCGCGCGACCAACCTCGCGACCCGCGCCAAGGCGCGCGTCCATATCAGGGGCGGCGGCTGCCTGATCGTCTTCCCCGCCGGCGGCGTGGCAACGACACCGACGCCATTCGCGCGCGCGGCCATCGACCTGGACTGGAAGCCCTTCACCGCCCGCCTGATCCACGAGGGCAGGGCCGCCGTGGTCCCGATCTATTTTCACGGCCAGAACAGCCGCCTGTTTCAAATCGCCAGCCATATCAGCATGACCGCCCGCCTCGCTTTGCTGCTGCACGAGGTCGCCAACAAGATCGGGTGCAGCTTCAGTGCCGAGATCGGCGACGTGATCCCTTATGAAGCGATGCGCGACATCCGCGAAAGGCCGGCCCTGACCCATTACATCCGGGACCGCACCTATTCGTTGGCGGCGGCGCGATGACGGACGAAGCACGCTCACACGCCCGCAACGGGCCTCGACCGAAGCCGGCTTGTTAGCCGGCCCGCGAGAGAAACCTTGGCCGTCGCCGGTCGCCGCGATAGCCTTGCCGATGTCGGTCGAGCGAGAGCGGCACAAACGGCCCGTCGAGGCCGTTGAACGGGTGCCTTCGTCACGCCGTGGGGTCATACAGGCAATGCTCAGCCATAGTTGGGGGAGAGCTCGGATGAATCGCGCGACAGCCGTCGCTTTCATCTTCGTCACGGGATTGTTGGCCGCGTGCAGTGCTTCGGGGTCGAAGATGGCGCAGGGCAGCTACGCCAACTATCATTCCTACCTCGTCGGCAAGGCCATGAAGTCGATGCAAGGCAAGGGGTCGGCGAACGCGCAGATGGCACTCGCCAACTGCTACGCCAACTTCGGGCTCTCGAAAATCAACACCTGGCGCCAGCTCGAGGTGCTGGATGCCGCGGCGAGCAGCAGCGACCCCGAATCGTCGTCGGTCGTTCAATTTATCGATGGGCAGATACAGGCAGCCTATGGCAGCACGAACCAGCAGCATCGCGAGGCCCTGCAGCCCTACTGCCCCGATGCCGTCGGACAATTTGGACAGTATTTGCCCGACTGAACGCCTGCGGGTTTTCCGCTTCCCGCTCGCGTTGGCATCTCGCCGATGTCTGAAAAAGAAACCCGGGGGAAATGGTCGGAGTGAGAGGATTCGAACCTCCGGCCCCTGCGTCCCGAACACAGTGCTCTACCAGGCTGAGCTACACTCCGATGGGCGGGGCGGGTTATAGCCGCTGGGCGGTCCGCCCGCAAGGGTCGGAAAAGCGATTTTGCTGCTTGGGCTTAGGCCTCGGTCGCCGGCGAGGCGGGGCGGCCTAGTAAGCCCGTTCGATACAGAAATCCACCACCTCGAGCAGCGCATGCTTCTCCTCGCAATCGGGGAAGATGCCGAGCGCGTCGCGGGCGATGGCGCCGTAATGGGCCGCCCGGGCGACGGTGTCGCGCAGCGCGCCATGGCGCTCCATGAGCTCGATCCCGTGGGCCAGATCGTTCTCGTCCTGCTTGAGCTCCTCGAGCGTGCGCCGCCAGAAGGCGCGCTCCTCGGTGCCGCCGCGCCGATAGGCCAGCACCACGGGCAGCGTGATCTTGCCCTCGCGGAAATCGTCGCCGACGGTCTTGCCGAGCTCTGACTGGCGCGCCGAGTAGTCGAGCATGTCGTCGATCAGCTGGAAGGCGATGCCGAGATTGAGGCCGTAGCTTTCGAGCGCCTCCTCCTCGACCTTGGGCCGTTCCGCCACCACCGCGCCGACGCGGCAGGCGGCCGCGAAGAGCGCCGCCGTCTTGCAGCGGATGACCTCGAGATAGGCCTGCTCGCTGGTCTCGGTGTCGTTGCTGGTGACGAGCTGCAGCACCTCGCCCTCGGCGATCACGGCCGAGGCGGAGGAGAGGATATCGAGCACCTTGAGCGAGCCGTCCGCCACCATGAGCTGGAAGGCGCGGCTGAAGAGGAAGTCGCCCACCAGCACCGAGGCTTTGTTGCCCCAGACTGCGTTGGCCGTGGCGAGGCCGCGCCGAAGCTCGCTGTCGTCGACCACATCGTCATGGAGCAGGGTCGCGGTATGGATGAACTCGACCGTCGCGGCGAGCGCTTTGTGGCGGTCGCCGCGATAATTGCAGAGGCGCGCCGCGGTCAGGGTCAGGAGGGGACGCAGCCGCTTGCCGCCGGCCGCGATGATATGGCCTGCCAGCTGCGGGATGAGCGCCACCGGGCTCTGCATATGGCGCAGGATCAGCGCGTTGACGGCGGTCAGGTCGTCGCCTGTCAGCCGCTGCAGCGCCTCGAGCGAGGGCTTGCGCGACTTGCTGCGCTCCTCATCCAGATTGACGACGATCGCCATGATTGCCTTCCCGTGCGGACCCCCGACCATCCCCGGCCGAACCCCACGCACCCCCGTCTGATGACACAACCGGGGCCCTGCGGGCCGGCCTTCCGGACCGGTCACGCTTGACCCTCGAACCCCCGCAGGGCGAGCATAGGTGGGGTATAGCCCGGGTCAAGGCGCGTTGCCAGCGGGCGCGATGACGCAAAGATCCGGTCCTCACTGACAATTCCAGGCGAATCCGGAGGTTTCCGGGCCTCGACAACGGAGAAGGGGCACCCCTCTTTGCGGGAACTCACGCGCAGCAACGATCTGGTCTGGTTGAGCTGGCTCTCGAGCCTGCTCGCCGATGCCGGCATCCCCTGTCACCTGCTCGACGCCCATATGAGCATGCTCGAGGGCTCGATCGCGGCCATCCCCCGGCGCGTGATGGTGGCGGATGAGGATTTCGGCGAAGCCACGCGGCTGATGGAAGCCGGCAAGGACGCCGTCTCATGACGACGGCGAAGCCCGAGGACGCGGTCGCGCCCAACCCGGAGGGCCTGCGCGAGGACCGGATCCTGGGCGGACGGGTGCGGCTGCTGCAGCCGGTCGATGGCTATCGCGTCGCGATCGATCCGGTGTTCCTCGCGGCCGCCGTGCCGGCGATGCCGACGGACCTGGTGCTGGAGCTCGGTGCCGGTGTCGGAGCGGCGGCGCTCTGTCTCGCGACCCGCGAGCCCAGCCTGCGCGTGATGGGCATCGAGATCGACCGGGAGGCGGCGCGCGTCGCCATGCGCAATGTCGATCTCAACGGCATGAAGGGCCGCGTCGATATCATGGTGGGCGATCTCCTACGCCTGCCGCCGCGACTGGCGCCGGCGACCTTCCATCATGTGATGATGAACCCGCCCTTCATGCCGGCGGGGACGGCGACACCGTCGCCCCAGGGCGGCAAGGCGCGCTCGAATGTCGAGGGCGAGGCCCAGCTCGCCGACTGGCTGCGCGTCGCCCATACGATGCTGCGGCCCAAATCCAACCTGGTGCTGATCCATCGCGCCGACCGGCTCGAGGAGATCCTGGCGGCGCTGCAGAGCCGCTTCGGCGAGATCGTGCTGTTCCCGCTCTGGCCCGGTGGCAACCGGCCGGCGGCCCGCGTGCTGGTCCGGGCCCGCAAAGGCATCCAGACGCCGACCCGCCTGGCGCCCGGCCTGGTGCTGCATGAGCCCGATGGGCGCTATACCGCGGCGGCCGAGGCGGTCTTGCGCGATGGGGCGGGATTGATCCTGTGACCGGTTCCGACGCCCCGGTCCCGGCCGCTGGTCTTGACCCCCGGCCCCCCGGCCTTTAAACCCCGACCATGTTCTCCATGCCGGGCCTGCCCAAGATTCTGGTCCTCGTCATCATCATCGTGGTGATCTGGCAGGCCTTCAAAATCATCGGACGGGTCCAGAAAGCGCGAATCGCGGAGGCCCAGGCGCGGGTCCGCGAGGCCAAATCCCAGGCCCGAAACCCACGCCAGACCCGGACCCAGGCCACGACGGCGCGAACCGGTGTCGCGGAGACCCGGGAATGCGCGGTCTGCGGCGCTTATGTCGCACAAGGCAGCAGCGCCTGCGGCAAGCCCCGCTGCCCGTTTGGCCCTTGAAATCAATCTGTTCGACCGCCCTTACGGTTAACCAATCGTAACCGGCCGGCTTGACCCTGCCCGGGGGCACCGGTAGCTTTCGCACCGCACAAAAACGTTTTCCCTCCAAGGATTCGCCCGCCTTGAGTGAGCGGCCACCCGCCAACCCCGAAACCTGCTTCCAGCGGCTCATCTTGAAGCTGCAGGACTATTGGGCGCGTCAGGGCTGCCTGATCCTGCAGCCCTATGACATGGAGGTGGGGGCGGGCACCTTTCACTGGGCGACCACCCTGCGGTCACTCGGGCCCAAGCCCTGGAGTGCCGCCTACGTCCAGCCCTCGCGCCGTCCCAAGGACGGGCGCTATGGCGATAACCCCAACCGGCTGCAGCATTATTACCAGTTCCAGGTGATCATGAAGCCGTCGCCGGCCAACAGCCAGGCGCTCTATCTGGGCAGTTTGGCCGCACTTGGCATCGATCCCCTGGCCCACGACATCCGCTTCGTCGAGGACGATTGGGAAAGCCCGACCCTGGGTGCCTGGGGCCTGGGCTGGGAAGTCTGGCTCGACGGGATGGAAGTCAGCCAGTTCACCTACTTCCAGCAGGTCGGCGGGATCGAGTGCGATCCCGTCTCGACCGAGCTGACTTACGGGCTCGAGCGCCTCGCCATGTATGTGCAGGGCGTGGAGAGCATCTACGACCTCGACTGGAATGGCGCCGGAGTCCGCTATGAGGACGTCTACCGGCGGGCGGAGCGTGAATTCTCCGCCTTCAACTTCGAGCATGCGGCCGTGCCCATGCTCTTCAGCCATTTCCAGGACGCCGAGAAGGAATGCAACGCGCTGCTGGCCCTCCCCAAGCCGCTCGCGCTGCCTGCCTATGATCAATGCATGAAGGCGAGCCACCTCTTCAATCTGCTCGATGCCCGCGGGGTCATCTCGGTGACCGAGCGGCAGGCCTATATCGCGCGCGTCCGCGCGCTGGCCAAGGGCTGTTGCGAGGCCTGGCTTGCCGGAGAAGAAGGATAAGAGTCGATGCGCCGTGCCACCCGAATTGAGACTGTAGCCACCCACTCGGCGACCGAAGCCGAACCTTCCCGAAGCGAGGGTGCGCGCAAGGAATCGCGCGCGCCCGAAGCCAACGCCTGTGCCCAACGCTCGCGCCACGCGCTGCGATGTCTCCTGCGGATCGCGCCCGGCGGCCGCCGTTCCGGATCGGGGGAGACCCTCTGAACCATGGCCGAACTGCTTCTCGAGCTGTTCTCTGAAGAGATCCCCGCGCGCATGCAGGCGCGCGCAGCCGAGGAGCTGAAGCGGCTCGTCACCGAGAAGCTGAAGGCCGCCGGCCTCGCCTTCGCCAAGGCCGAGAGCTATGTCACGCCGCGCCGCCTCGCGCTGGGCGTGCAGGACCTGCCGGCCCGGCAGCCCGATGTCAGCGAAGAGAAGAAGGGCCCGCGCGTCGGTTCGCCCGACCAGGCCGTCCAGGGCTTCCTGAAATCGGCTGGCCTTGCCAGTCTCGACCAGTGCGAGCAGCGCGACACCGGCAAGGGCATCTTCTGGTTCGCCGTCTCGAAGAAGACCGGTGGTCCGACCGCGGCGATGCTGCCGGCGCTGCTGTCGGAAGCGATCGCGGCCCTCTCCTGGCCCAAATCGATGCGCTTCGCCAGCCAGAGCTTCCGCTGGGTGCGTCCGCTCCATGCCATCACCGCGATGTTCGACGGCGAGCCGCTCGAGGGCAGCTTCGATCTGGGCGGCGCGGTGCTGAATTTCGGCGACGAGAGCCGCGGCCACCGCTTCCTCTCGCCGGATTCCTTCCCGGTCGCGGCCATGGCGGACTACAAGCACCGGCTCAAGGAACATTACGTCATCCTCGATCCGGCCGAGCGCCGCGCCGAGATCCTGCGCCAGGCTGAAGCGAAGGCCACCGAAGCGGGGCTGAAGCTCCGCCATGACGAAGGCCTGCTCGACGAGGTGACGGGGCTGGTCGAATGGCCGGTCGTGCTGATGGGCCGCATCGACGAGGCCTTCATGAGCTTGCCGCCGGAAGTGCTGACCGGCTCGATGCGGGCGCATCAGAAATATTTCGCGGTCACCGAAGGCAGCGGCAAGCTGGCGCCGCGCTTCCTCGTCGTCTCCAACATGGAGACCAGGGACAAGGGGACCGCCATCGTCGCCGGCAACGAGCGCGTGCTGCGTGCCCGGCTCTCCGACGCGCAGTTCTTCTGGGATCAGGACCGGAAGGTCCGGCTCGAGGAACGGCTGCCGGCGCTGAAGGACATCGTGTTCCACGCCAAGCTCGGCACCGTCGCCGAGAAGATGGCGCGGGTGAAGGCGCTGGCGCTCGAGCTGGCGAAATCCATTCCCGGCGCCGATCCGGCGAAGGTGGCGCGCGCCGCGGAGCTCGCCAAGGCCGATCTCGTCACCGGCATGGTCGGCGAGTTCCCGGAACTCCAGGGCGTGATGGGCCGTTATTACGCGTTGGCGCAAGGCGAGGCGGCGGAAGTGGCGCATGCCATCGCCGAGCACTACTCGCCGCTCGGCCCCAACGACGCCTGTCCGACGGCGCCGGTCTCGGTCGCGGTGGCGCTCGCCGACAAGATCGACATCCTCGGGGGCTTCTTCGCGATCGACGAGAAGCCGACCGGCTCCAAAGATCCCTTCGCGCTGCGCCGCGCCGCGCTCGGCGCCATTCGGCTGATCATCGAGAATAAGCTTCGGCTTTCATTGGTAGAAGTTTTCGCTACGGCAGTGAGACCCATTATTAGAAAGCTGTTCGATGATGCGAGCAGTGCCCAAGTGAGAGAAATCGAGTTCAAAGCCGGAGTTCCCGTTTCGGAGTTGGGTCAGTCGACAGGGCGTGTTGTGCTCCCAGAACATGGGGGGTCTACTAAGGCTATCGCAGGCGATCTGCTCGATTTCTTCGCCGACCGGCTCAAGGTCGCGCTGAAGGAGAAGGGCACGCGCCACGATCTGATCGCTGCTGTGTTCGCGCTGGGTGGCGAGGATGATTTCGTGCGGCTGCTGGCACGGGTGGAGGCGCTGGCCAAGTTTCTCGCCACTGAGGATGGTGCCCACCTGCTGACAGCGCAGAAGCGCGCGGCCAACATCCTGCGCATCGAGGAGAAGAAGGACGGCAAGTCCTATGAGGGGACCGCCGATCCGGCGCTCTTCAAGGAAGCGGCCGAGAAGGCGCTGGGCCAGGCGCTCGCCGCCGCGGCCGATCGCGCCCAGCAGGCTGTGACAAAAGAGGATTTCACGGGAGCGATGGCGGCCATGGCCGCGTTACGCAATCCTGTGGACGCTTTTTTTGACACGGTGACGGTCAATGATGCGAATCCGGATTTGCGGGCGAATCGGCTAAGATTGTTGTCGCGGATCCGGGCGACCCTTGGAC
>NZ_JBOHKS010000104.1:0-17126 GCF_050729195.1 Hypericibacter sp. | reverse complement strand
CGGCCGGCATTGAGCATCGGCTCGATGGTGAAGATCATGCCGGGCTCGAGCGTGACGCCGGTGCCGCGCTTGCCGTAATGCAGCACCAGCGGCGCGTCGTGGAACACCTTGCCGACGCCATGGCCGCAGAAATCCTCGACCACGCTGAAGCGCTCGCGCCGCGCGATGGTCTCGATCGCGTGGCCGATGTCGCCGAGATGAGCACCGGGCTTCACCTGCGCGATCCCGGCCATCATCGCTTCGTAAGTGGCATCGACCAGGCGGCGCGCCTTGATCGGCGGCTCGCCCACCCCATACATCCGGCTGGTATCGCCATGCCAGCCCTCGAGCAGCGGCGTCACGTCGATATTGAAGATGTCGCCCTCGCGCAAGACCTTGTCGTCGGCCGGAATGCCGTGGGTCACGACATGATTGACCGAGATGCAGCTCGCATGGCGGTAGCCCTTATAGCCGATGGTCGCGGGCACCGTGCCGGCGTCGCGCATGAACTGCTCGAGCCTGCGGTCGAGCTCGGCGGTGGTGACGCCGGCCTGGATCTGGGGGGCGATGAAGTCGAGCGTCAACGCGGCGATGCGCCCGGCGCGACGCATGCCCTCGAAGCCTTCTTCGTCATGGAGCAGGATCTCGCGGCCGGTCTGGTCGCGCTGGGAGGAGTGGCGCAGCATCAGGCGACGCGCCTCCCATTGCCGGTCTCGATCTTCCGATCGGGTTTGTCGCCGTCGAGGCCACGATGCATGTCGGTGATCATCTCATCCAGGAAAGAGGGAGGGCTGCTGTCGGCCAGCAGATGCGGGCGCAGCAGCGCGATGGGTCCGTCGAAGATCAGGAACTTCGCCCGCGCCATGGCCTCGGGCGGGGCCGCGCGGTCCTTTGCCTGCTGCGACGCCAGATAGGCGGCGAAGGCCTCGTCCAGGGCCGCCTGCTGTTGCTGCACGCGACGATGCAGGGGCTCCGGCACGGGATCCTCGAGCAGGGCCTCGATCTCGTTCAGCAGCAGGAAGCGCGCGCGGCGGCGATGATCTCGAGCCCAGGAAGTGACCGAAAGCGCGGCCGCCAGCCCCTGGCCGGCGCGCAGGGCGGGGGTCAGGGCTTCGGCGAAGCTCTCATGGCATTCGAGCCAGGCGGTCGCCAGGATCGCGCAGCGGGATTCGAAGCGGTGATAGATCGAGCCGGTGGGCGCGCCCACTTTTCGCGCGATCGCGGCCATCGAGGCCGCGGACGGCCCGCCCTCGGCGACCAGCGCCAGGGTGGCTTCGACGAAAACGTCGGCGGAGAAGCGGGCGAGACGAACCATGCCAATTAGAATAGGCATTCTAGAACGGGTCGTCAATGAGGGGGCGGCGGCACAGACGGGGGCCACCCCCGTTTGCTTGTCATCGCCGGACTTGATCCGGCGATCCAGTGCCAACCCACCAGCGGGTCAGGTGTCCCCCATCCTGTCATTGCCGGACTTGATCCGGCAATCCAGTTCCCATGCACCGGCGTGTCCGATCGCCCTGCGCCCTGTCATTGTCGGGCTTGGCTCGGCAATCCAGCCTCTCGCCAAGTGACCAGCTGATAGCGGTGCGCGCTTGGCCCCTGGATCGCCGGATCAAGTCCGGCGATGACAGGCTAGGGAGGGGCGATGGCAAGGGAACAGCGATGACAACGGGAGGACCGTCCTCACCCCTGCCCGAAGCTCCGGACCAGGCTGCCGACCACGAGATACCAGCCATCGACCAGCACGAAGAAGATCAGCTTGAAGGGCAGGGAGACCTGCACCGGCGGCAGCATCATCATGCCCATCGACATCAGGATCGAGGCGACCACCATGTCGATGATGAGGAAGGGCACGAACAGCAGGAACCCGATCTCAAAGGCGCGCCGCAGCTCGCTGATCATGAAGGCGGGGATGAGCGAGGTCAGCGGCGCCTGGGCTGCGGGCGTGTTCGGATCGACCTTGCCGATATCGAGGAAGAGGGCGAGGTCGTTCTCACGCACCTGGGACAGCATGAAGGTGCGGAAGGGCGCCACGCTGCGGTCGAAGGCCGTGGCCTCGTCGAGTTCGCCGCGAATGTATGGGGAGATTCCAGTCTCATACGCCTGGGTGAAGGTCGGCGCCATGATGGCGCCGGTGAGGAACAGCGCCAGGCTGATCATCACCATGTTGGGCGGCGTCTGCTGGATGCCGAGCGCGCTGCGCAGGAAGGAAAGCGCCACCACGATGCGCGTGAAGGAGGTCACCATCACCAGGATGCCGGGCGCCAGGCTCAGCACCGTGATGAGGGCGAGGATCTCGAGGATCTGATTGGTGGCGGTGCCGGTGCCGCCGAGATCGACGGTCACGCTCTGCGGGAAGGCCGGCGAGGCGAGGAGCGCCGTCGCGATGCCGGCGCCGATGCCGAACGACCGTCTTGCCCAGGGACTGCGCCGCATGAAGATCCGCCGCGGCGGGGTCGTGATCTCGGTCATGATGCGGGCGGCGGCGGATTGGTGAAGCGCGGCTCGAGACTGCGATCGCCCGGAACCGGCGCCGGCGTTGCGCGGGCGCCGACCCCCGTCTCGACGACGAGGTCGGCGGGGCCGCCCACCAGCAGCAGATGCTCGACATCGTCGCGGCGCACCAGCACCAGCCGGCGGCGGCCGTCGAGCGCGATCGCGGCACTGATGCCGAGGCGTTTCTGCGCCGATCGGGGCGTGCGCATGCCGCCCCAGCCGACGCGCTTGAGGATGAAGGCGGCGATCGCGATCAGCGCAAGGACGCCGGCCAGCGCCAGGATGAAACGGATATAGACGGAAATATCCACAGGGGGAGATCGCTACTCGGGGTCTCGGCGGTGAAGTCGGATGGTGTCAGCGGCCTCGGGCACCGCCGCCGGTCGCGGCACCGCCATAGGCGCCGGCCGCGCGGCGGCGCTGCGTCACGGCGCTGATCTCGGTCATGGTGCTGTCGCGGCTGGTCTTGAGCTCGGCCTCGAGCAGGTTCAACTCGCCCACCAGCGCCAGGAACGCCGCCTGCAGCGTCTGTCGCTCGGGGCCGGTGATGCTCTCGAGCCGGGTGCAGAGCGTGGCGCAGCGCTCGTCGAGCGAAGTCAGGTCCAGCAACTGGCCTTCCTTCAGACGACGGCGGGCGGCTTCGGTGATGCCGGTCAGATAGACGAGCTCGCCGACGAGGGTGGGCGTGTCGGTCATGGACGATGAGTCCCTTGCTTGAGGATGGCGGGAAGACGGCCGTTGGCGCGATAGACATAGGCGAGGATCTCGGCGACGGCGACCAGCGCCTCGACCGGAATCTCGCAATCGAGATCGACCGCGGCCAGCAGGCCCGCGAGGTCGGGATCTTCGTGGATCGGTATATTGTTGGCGCGCGCGACGGCCAGAATCTGTTCGGCGATGGGACCGCGTCCGGCGGCGCTCACGCGCGGGACACCCGGGCGCGTGGGATCGTAGGTCAGCGCAGCCGCGACCGGTCGCGTGTCGGTGTCGCCGCTGGAGGGGTTGTTGGGAGCCACCGCCTGCCGTCCTTCGAGGGCGGGCTTTGCGTGCGGCCGTCAACAGGACGGCGCGATCGAGCCTTTGCCTCGACCGGCATTTTTTACCGGGTAGCGTTAAGAAAGATTGAAAGAAGCAACGAGCCCGCTGAATTCCCGCGGATTTGCTTCGAGGCGGCGACGCGAGAGCGTTAAGCCCTAGCCCGGCTTCTTGTCGCTGAGCGCCACCAGCCGCGCGCTGGATTCCGCGGCGGCCTGGTTCTCGGCCTGGATCCGCTCATAGATCTCTCGGCGCAGCACGCTGGCGTCGGCGGGGAACGTGAAGCCCAGCTTCACCGATTTCCCTCGGACCTCGACCACGGTGACTTCGATATTGTCGTTGATGACGACGGATTCGCCGACTTTGCGCGTCAGATAGAGCATGCAGCCTGTTTCTTCCTGACCCAGGGCAAGTCCCGACCGGGATGGCCCCGATTCGGGCTCTTTTTACCGCCTAACCCGCGAACCTTAACGCTTTTACTTTGCCTTAACAATGCCGGCGAGCCGGAAACGGCCCTTTCGCGGCCGGAATGCGGGCCGTTCGCCCGCTCCGGAATCGATTCGACGACCGCCGGCGGGCCGCTGCGGGCGTGGTTCGGCGGATCGGCGCACCCCCGGACGGCATCGCGGATCTGCCTTGCAAGGGCGAGCATTTCCGGCGGAAAGCGCAACCCGCAATGATCGGACCGCGGCCGAATGCGCCCGCTTGTGTGAAGGCGATGAAGACAAGAAACTGACTCCTGGCTCGCCATTCCTTCGATCGATTCTGGACCTCGTCATGAACACGCCGAACAGGGTGCCTGCGCCGGTGCAGGTTTGCGAGTTGAGCGTCGTGATCCCCCTGCTCAACGAGGAACCGAATCTGCCCCTCCTGCATCGCCGCCTGCTGGGCGCCACGGCCGGGGTCCCGGGCGGTGTCGAGATCCTCTATGTGGATGATGGCAGCACCGACGGTTCTCCGGCGCTGCTCAAGCAGCTTCAGGCGACGAGCCATCAGGTCACGGTGATCCGCTTCAGCCGCAACTTCGGCAAGGAGCAGGCGATCACCGCGGGCCTCCAGTTCGCGCGCGGCCAGGCCGTCATCGTGATGGACGCCGATCTGCAGCATCCACCGGAAATGATTCCGGCGATGCTGGCCGCGTGGCGGGAGGGCACCGACGTCGTCAGCATGCGCCGCCGCGACCGGTATGACGAAACCTGGTTGAGGCGCAATGCGGCGCATCAGTTCTATCGGGCGATCAACCGGCTCAGCGATATCCCCATCCCTGAGAATGTCGGCGACTTCCGGCTCTTCAGCCGGCGGGCGGTGGATGCGCTGAATCAGTTGCCGGAGCGCAATCGTTTCATGAAGGGTTTGTTCGCGTGGATCGGCTATCGCCAATGCACGCTGGACTATGACCACTCCGAACGCGCCGGAGGCTGCAGCAAATGGCGCTTCCGGCAGCTCTGGCGGTTCGCAATGGAAGGCATCACCGCCTTCTCCATCGCCCCGCTGAAGATCGCGACCAAGCTGGGCCTGCTCAGCGCGATGCTTTCTTTCGGTCTCGGCATCTACTTCATCGTCCAGACTCTGATCTATGGCGACCCGGTGCCGGGGTTCCCGACGCTGATCGTGGTGATGCTGATGCTGGGAGGCCTGCAGCTGCTGGCCATCGGCGTGCTCGGCGAGTATATCGGCCGGCTCAGCCTCGAGAGCAAGCGTCGGCCGTTATTCCTGATCGAGAGCTACGAGCCGGCCTCTTTGACCGTCACGGCGCCGCATTGATGACATCGCTCACCAAAGGCATGGGGCTCACCAAAGGCATGGGCCCGCGGTTGCTGTGGGGCCTGATGGCCTTGCTGCTGGTGACCCGACTGGCGACCATGGCGTGGCTGCCCTTGATGGACACGACCGAGGCGCGCTACGCGGAGATCGGCCGCAAGATGGCCGAACTGGGCGACTGGATCACGCCCTGGTTCGACTATGGCGTGCCGTTCTGGGGCAAACCGCCGCTGTCCTTCTGGATGACGGCGCTCAGCTTCCGGCTGTTCGGCGTCAGCGAGTTCGCCGCCCGCTTGCCTCATCTGTTATGCGGACTCGGTACCGCCGCCTTCGTCTGGTGCTTCGCTCGCCGCTGGCTCGATGCCCGCCGGGCGTTGCTGTGCCTGTCGTTGCTCGCGGGCTCGGTGTTGTTCCTCGTGGCGGCCGGCGCAGTAATGACGGACGGGGCCCTGGTGCTGTGCCTCACCTGGGCGATGTGCAGTTTCTGGGACGCCCTGCATGCCGAGACGAAGACCCAACAACGTCTCCAGGGTGCCAGCTTCTTCGCCGCTCTCGGCCTTGGGTTGCTGGCGAAGGGGCCGTTGATGCTCGTGCTAGTCGGCCTCTCGTTGGCGCCCTGGCTCTGGCAGCAGCGTCGTTGGGGCGAGGCTTGGCGCCGTCTGTGGGTCGGAAGCGGTCTGATGCTGATGGCGGCGATCGCGCTGCCCTGGTATCTCCTGGCCGAGCTGCACACGCCGGGTTTCCTGCACTATTTCCTGTTGGGCGAGCATTGGCAGCGCTTCGTGACGCCGGGTTGGAGCGGTGACCGTTATGGCCATGCGCATCGAGAGATCCTGGGCACGATCTGGCTGTTCGCGCTTATGGCTGTGTTGCCCTGGACAATCCTGCTGCCGCTGGCAATCTGGCGTTCCAGGGCCGCGCAGGAAGCGTTGGCCTCGGATGTCCGGGCGCAGCCACGAGGCTTGAACGCCTATCTGCTGTGGTGGGCCCTGATGCCGCTGCTGTTCTTCAGCGCCGCCAGCAACATCATCATGACTTATGCGCTCCCCGCCATGCCCGCCGCCGCCTTGTGGGCCGGAAACTGCATGGTCCGACGCGTGGCGCGGCCCGAAGTCTGGACGGCGGCGGGGCTGCTCTGGGTGTTGACGCTCGGCACCACGTTCGTTCTCTACGCGGATTACAGTGGCCGCTTCGAGAGAAAGACAGCGCGCAGCGTCGTGCTGGCCTGCGCGCAAGCCGGCGAGAGCGATATTGCACGACCTTTGTTCTTCGTCGGATCCCGGCCTTACTCTGCATCTTTCTATAGCCGGGGCCGCGCCACGAGACTACGTCCACAGGACCCGCTGCCGAGCGTGCCCTGGGGCCCTCAGGGCATCTGCCTGGCATTGCCGGCCGGCAATGCATTTGCCGTGCCGCGGGGTTTCGTCAATGCGGGGAACTTGGGCCGTTTCGGGGCCTGGGATCTGCATTGGTTGCGCGCTCAGGGCGGATAGGCGCGGAAATACACAAATCTACCGAGGCGCCGATGGCCATTGAGGCGAGCGCGTATCGCGGCAATTCAGCGGCCTGCGCGACGCGCTGACGCAAATCTGGACTAGGCTCCAGGGGCTGAAGCTCCCGGCCGTGCAGGGAAATCCGCCTCCGTCCATGACAGAATCCGGCGGTTTGGCGCCTCCGCACAAGACGGCGTTCCGGCAACAGGCGCAAGCTGGCGGCCCAATGCGGAGGCGATCGATGATTCTGTCGAGAGGGCTGCTCCTGGCGGCCACCCTATGGCTCAGTGCCGGCGCGAGCCTGGCCGCGGATACGGCGATCCCACAGCCGCCCGAACCGCTGCTGCGCGCGCCTATCGTGCTGTTGCCCGACCAACCCCAGCTCGAGCCGGCCGCAATGGCGATCCTGAAGGCGGCGAGCGACCGGCTGGCGGCTGCGCATAGCCTAAGCTTCACGGCGGTGGCCACCTATGAGAGCCCCGCCCACACGCTCCAGCCCCTGGCCTACACCACGCTGTCGCAAGTGACGCTGCAGCGGCCCGACAAGCTGCGCGTGATCGTGCCGGGCGACGGGCCGCCGTCGGAGTTCTATTATGACGGCAAGACCATCATGGCCTATGCGCCCGACAGCAAGTTGGTCGCGATCGCCGATGCGCCGGCGACCATCGATGCCATGCTGAAGATGGCCTACGACAAGGCGGCCATCTATTTCCCCTTCACCGATGTGCTCGTCGCCGATCCCTATGGCGACATCGCGTCCGATCTGAAGCTCGCCTTCGTGATCGGCCGCTCCAATGTCGTGGGCGGCGTTCCGACCGACATGATCGCCATCGCCAACGACCAGGCGCAGGTGCAGATCTGGATCGGCGTCGATGACAAGCTGCCGCGCATGATGCGGGCGACTTTCTTCAACGAGCCCGGAAATTTCCGCCATAGCGTGGAGTTCTCCAACTGGCAGATCGATCCGCCGGTTCCCGATGGGAGCTTCACGTCGGCCGCCGCGCTCAAGGCCGATCGGATCAAATTCGCCAGTCCCGACGAGAAACCCGCCCAATAGGCGTGATGGGAGCCGCAATCATGAAACGCATTGTCCTCGGCCTTGTTGGCGTCATGGCGTTGGCGTTGCCGCTTCAGACGGCCAGCGCCTGGACTCATTCCGGCTATTACGGATCGGCTTCCGGCGGTCACGGCGCCTGGAGCGCCCAGGGCTATCATGGCGGCACGGCCTCGGGCGGCGGCGGTTCCTGGAGCGGCCATGGCGGCTATGGCGGAAGCGCCTCCGGTGGCGGGGGCTCTTGGAGCGGGACCGGTGGCGAAGGCGGAACCGCATCAGGCGGCGGCGGTTCCTGGAGCGCCCACAGCGCCTATGGCGGCAGTGCCTATGGCAATGACGGCCAATGGCACGCGACCAACGAATATGGCGCGCAAGCCACCGGCGGCTATCACGAACCGACAACGGTCTATGGCGCCCCCCAATATGGCGGCAGCTATTACGCGACCTATCATCCGCCGACAGTGGTGAACGACTATTACAGCAACGGCTGCAATAACTGCGGCGGTTGGAACGACGGCGCGGCCGCGGCCGCGGGCGTGATCGCCGGCGCGGCCTTGACCGAGGCTGCGAACAACAACGCCTATACCAACGGCTATGTGCAGGGCGAGGCTGCGAGCAGCACCGCCGCCTACACCCCGCCGCCGCCTGCGCCCCCGCCGCCTTCGAGCGCGCCGGTATATGCGACGAACGACGTCGTCACCAAGCTGCCCAAGGACTGCGCCTACAAGCCGTTCCCGGGGCAGGCTTACTATGAATGCGGCGCCAGCTGGTTCGAACCGGCCTATGGCGCGAACGGTGTCTATTACCGGATCGTGCCCCCGCCCTATTGACGCGGCGGCGATCGATGACGGCCGCTTGTCTGCATCGAAGATTCGGACGTGAGGAGAACTCGGATGTCCCTTTGGAAATGTGTCGTCCCCGGTGCCGCTCTTTGCCTGTTGGCGAGCACGGCCTTCGCGCAGCAGCTCTATTTCTATCCGGCGCATGACCAGACGCCGGCCGCGCAACAGCAGGATCAGTTTCAATGCGGTGCCTGGGCGGGGCAGCAGACGGGATTCAACCCGGACGTTCCGCCGCCGGTCGTCGAGACCGCGCCCCCTGATGTGGGCGGCCCCTTCCTGTTCGGCCGGATCCGGCGCGCCCATCTGCTCCAGGAAGAGGATGCGATGGCGGAGCAGCAGCTCGGTGCCTACAACCAGAAGAAATCCGCTTACGATCGCGCCATGTCCGCCTGCATGTCGGGCCGCGGCTATTCGGTCAGTTGACGGCCGGTCGGCCTTGGAAGGAGATTTTTCGATGAAACTGAGATCCCTGTTGCTGGCCGGCGGATTTGCCCTGGCGCCGGCGCTCGCCTGTGCGGCCGATTTCGACGGCTCGAAACCCTTCCTCTGCTCGGCGGTCGATGTCGCGTCTTGCGCGCCAGGAGACGATTGCGTGCGCGAGACCGCGGCCTCGGTCGGCGCGCCGCAATTCTTCACGGTCGATGTCGGCAAGAAAGTCGTCACCGAAGCCGGCAGCAACGCGCCCCATTTCAGCAAGATCGACCGGGTCGCTCACCAGAGCGGGCTGCTCATGCTCGGCGGCAGCGAAGGTCCGATGACCTGGGTCGCCACGATCAACGAGGCGAACGGCAAGCTGAGCTATGCCGTTCTGGGCGAGCGCACGGCCGTCGTGACCTTCGGCGCCTGCCTCGCGAAATAGTCCCCGGGAACTCCCGGCACCGGCCGAAAGGTCACCCGGCCGTTAAGTTCCGGGAAAGGGATTCCGAGGCTTCCAGAAACCCAAGGAATTCCGTGCCGTTATGTGCGAGCGGCACGAGCTGGCGATGCCGGGCGTGAGTGCCGGTCATTCACCTCACGTTAACGATGCCCGCGCCATTCTCTGAGCCGAACCTGTCCCAGGAGCAGGCCCGGCCGCCGGTCGGGCTCCCGTCGGGTCAGGCGGGCGACCCCGCGCATGAATCTCGGCAGCATACCCCTGTTCTCACTGGCGCTGGACAAGATGGCCTGGCTGAACAAGCGCCAGGAGGTCTTGGCCCACAACATCGCCAATGCGGACACGCCGAATTTTCAGCCGCAGGAATTGGATCCGCTCGATACCCGCGCGGCCTTGAGCTCGGTGGGGGCGAGGACGACCGGGCAATTCACCCTGATGCCGGTCGCGACCGATCCCGCGCATATCATCGGGCCCTCGGGTGGCCATTCCGGGGAGCCGAGAGTCGAAGGTGAGAAGAAGCCCTACGAGACCACGATCTCCGGCAATCAGGTCGTGATCGAAGAGCAGATGGTGAAGGTCGCGGAGACGCAGGCCAATTTCGAGATGGCGACCAACCTCTACAAGAAATACATCGACATGATGAAGCTGGCGCTGGGGCGCGGCGGCGCATGACGATGCGTGAGCCGAAACGCGCGCGGCGCGCAGGAGAGCAGAGATGGATCTGACCGATTCACTCAAGATCTCTGCATCCGGCCTGAAGGCGCAAGGCACGCGCCTGCGCATCATCGCCGAGAACCTCGCCAACGCGGATTCGACCTCGAAGACCGCAGGCGGCGATCCCTACCGGCGCAAGGTCGTGACCTTCCGCAACGTGCTCGACCGCGAGATGAACGTGGACCTGGTCGAGACCAACAAGCCGGCCCTGGACAAGACGCCGTTCGAGACCCGCTACGACCCGTCCAATCCCGGCGCCGACGCCAAGGGCTATGTGAAGCTGCCCAACGTCAACACGCTGATCGAACTCGCCGACATGCGCGAAGCCGAGCGTTCCTACGAAGCCAATCTGAAGGCGATCGAGGCCTCGCGCACCATGCTGCAGAAGGCCATCGACATCCTGCGCTAAGTAGGCGTGGGCCGACAAAGGAGTCCGACGTCAGGTAGGCGTCTTCCCAAAAGGAGACGTATCCATGCGCAGCGATTTCGCCGCAGCCGCAAAATTCTACGAGCAGGTCGCGCAAACCGCCAAGCCGCTCGGCAATGGGATGGAGCCGCGCCCGAACGAGGGCCCGAGCTTCTCCGATTTCCTGAAGCAGGCCGGCGTCGACACGGTCACCAACATGAAGCAGGGCGAGGCCCAGTCCATCCAGGGATTGGCGGGCAAGGCCGAGCTTTCCGACGTCATCGCCGCCGTCAGCCAGGCCGAGGTCTCGTTGCAGACCGTCGTCGCCGTGCGCGACAAGGTGATCGCGGCCTATCAGGACGTCATGCGCATGGGCATCTGACGCGCAAGACCCGCGTCGGACGCCTTTTCGCCTGCTCATTCGTCTCGGCTCCAGCATCGAAAGCCGGTTTTTCCCGTGGATCAAGCTGCCATCCTCGATATCGCGCGCGAAACCGTGTTCGTCACCCTCAAGCTGGGGGCGCCGATCCTGTTGCTGGCGCTCGTCGCCGGCGTGGCGATCTCGCTGCTGCAGGCCCTGACCCAGATGCAGGAGATGACGCTCTCCTTCGTGCCCAAGATCCTGGCCATCCTGCTCTCCCTCATCGTCTTCCTGCCCTTCATGCTGACCACGCTCACGGATTTCACGCACGAGCTGATGGACCGCATCGCGTCCGGCGGCTGAGCGGAGAGCGGGGCGGAACGCCGGCGATGCTGGAGCAGATCCTCACCACCAATCTGTTCGCCTTCTTCCTGGTGTTCGCACGCATCGGGTCGGCGGCGATGCTGCTGCCCGGCATCGGCGAAAGCTATGTGGCGGCGCGCTTCCGGCTCTGCTTCGCCCTGGCGCTTTCCATGGCGCTCATGCCGCTGCTCCAGCCGCATCTGCCGCCGGCCCCCCAAGGGGCGATCGCCTTGGGCCTCCTGTTGGGCGGCGAGATCATCATCGGCCTCTTCCTCGGGACCCTGATCCGGATCCTCCTGCTGGCGCTGGAGATGGCCGGCATGATGATCGCGCTCCAGATCGGCTTCGCCAGCGTGCTGTCGCAGGACCCCGCGACCGCCCAGCAGGGCTCGGTCATCGGCAATTTCCTGCTGTCGCTGGGCGTGGTGCTGATCTTCGCGACCGGCATGCATGCGCCGATGCTGCGCGCCGTGGTCGATTCCTACGGCGTCTTTCCGGCCGGCGGCGCACCCCCGGCGGGCGACATGGCGATCACCGTCGCCAAGATGGTGGGGCAGAGCTTCACGCTGGCGGTCGAGTTCTCGACGCCCTTTGTGCTGCTGGGTCTCCTGTTCAATCTGGCATTGGGGCTGTTGTCGCGGCTGATGCCGCAGCTCCAGGTGTTCTTCGTCGGCCTGCCGGTTCAGATCCTGGCGGGCTTCGTTCTCCTCGCGGCGGGGTTGGCCTTTGCGATGACCTGGTTCCTGGGTCGGCTGGGCGACGCGCTGCCGGGCCTCTTGTGATGGGAGACCGTCGCTAGATGGCCGAGGAAGAACAGGACGATTCCCAACGAACGGAAGAGCCTAGTCAACGAAGGCTCCAAGAGGCGCGGGAAAAAGGCCAGGTCGCGCAATCGCGCGAGGTCCAGCATTGGATCGTGATCCTGGGTGTGACCCTGGCGATATTCATCTTCGCCACCCAGGTGACGAACGGGACGGCGCGGCTGATGCTGCCCTTCCTGGAGCGGCCGGAAACCATACCGTTCGACTTCGACAACCTGCGCCAGATCTTCGCCGGCATCGTCTTCGGGCTGATCAAGATCGCGGTGCTGCCGATCCTGGTGCTCATCGTCGCCGCCATGGCGGGCGGGCTGATCCAGACCGGCTTCATCTTCTCCGGCGAGCAGCTCAAGCCCAAGCTCGAGCGGATCTCGCCGATCGAGGGCGCCAAGCGGCTGTTCTCGAGAAAGACTTTCGCCGAGTTTGCCAAGAACCTGACGAAACTGTGTGTGGTCGGCACCGTCGCGGTGATGATCCTCTGGCCGATGGCCAATGACGCGGCCCGGCTGATCGGGCTCGACCAGGGCGCGATCCTGGGATTGCTCAAGCATGACACCATGCGGCTGCTGATCGCGCTGCTGTCGATCATGGCGATCGTCGCGGCGCTGGACTATCTCTTTCAGTATTTCGAGCATATCCGGCGCTTGCGCATGTCGAAGCGCGAGATGCGCGAGGAGATGAAGCAGTCGGAAGGCGATCCGCTGATCAAGTCGCGCATCCGCCAGCTGCGCATGGAACGCGCGCGCCGGCGCATGATGGCCCAGGTGCCCAAGGCCGACGTGGTGATCACCAACCCGACCCATTTCGCGGTCGCGCTGAAATACGAGATCGGCCGCATGGCGGCCCCGGTCTTGATCGCCAAGGGCGCGGACGCCGTCGCCTTCAAGATCCGCGAGGTCGCCGCGGCCAACAAGATTCCGATCGTCGAGAACCCGCCCTTGGCGCGAGGCCTGTTCGCGGCGGTCGGGTTGGACGAGGAGATTCCGGCCGAGCATTACAAGGCCGTGGCCGAGGTCATCGGCTACGTCATGCGGCTGCGCACGGGTCGCCCGCAGGCGCCGCTGGCGCCGCCGCGTCAGGGACGGGCGTGAGGCGGGCCCGACAAGCGGTGCCGCGGGACAAGAAGAAACTGCTAAGGTAAGGATGCGAGATGGCGGGGCGGGGGATGACAAGCCAAGGGACAGGCAGGCTGGGCCGGTGGGCGCGCTGCGCGGCGATGACCGCGGCGGCGCTGCTCGGCGTTTGCCCGCCCGCGATGGCACAGGTGACACTCGATGTGCCGGGCGGCACGGCCACCTTGCTGGCGGCCCCGATTTCCGTCTGCTTGCTCATTCTCATCAGCTACTGGCTGGGCCGGCGCTCCTTACGCGGCGGCGCCATCGGCGAGCGCCCGCTCATGCTGCTGCTGGATCGCGCGCCTCTGGGCTGGTACGCGGTCGATGCCAACGGACGCATCACCTATATGAACGGCACCATGCGCGAATGGCTGGGGCTGGGCGAGGCGACCGACAATGTGCGGCTGCACGATCTCCTGGCGGAGATCCCGGCCGGTGCGGTACCCGCGAGCCCCTTCGGCAGCTCGGTCGCCGGCGAGGGCGATGCCTCCTTCCGCAATCGCGCCGGGGAACCGATCTCGGTCCATCTGCGCCAGCAGGCGTTGCCGCCCGGCACGCGCGGCGGCTCGGTCGCCTGCGCCGTGGTCCATGACCTGCGCCCGGCCCGCGCCCGCGAGGCCCAGCTTCAGGTGTTCGAACGCCGCTTCCAGCGCTTCTTCGAGCAGGCGCCGGTCGGCATCGCGCTGGTCGATGCCGAGGGTCGGCTCGAAGAGGCCAACAAGGCTTTCCGCTCGATGGTCAAGATGCGCTCGGCCGAGCTGCGCAAGCAGCGGCTGCTCGACCTCATCGCCGAGGCCGACCGGCCGCAGGTCGAGGCGCGGCTGCGCATGGCGCTCCAGGGCGAGGAGATCGGCGAACGGCCGCTCGATCTGCAGATGGCGGCCGGCAAGGGCCGCAGCGCCACGCTCTATGCGGTGCGCCGCGAGGACGAGGCCGACGGGCGGCCCGGCCTTATCGTGCAGTTCATCGACACGACCGAGCGCAAGAAGCTCGAGCGCCAGTTCGCGCAGTCGCAGAAGATGCAGGCGGTGGGTCAGCTCGCCGGCGGCATCGCCCATGATTTCAACAATCTGCTGACGGCGATGATCGGTTTCTGCGATCTGCTGCTGCTGCGCCATCGCGCCGGCGACCAGTCCTTCGCCGACATCATGCAGATCAAGCAGAACGCCAACCGCGCCGCCAATCTGGTGCGCCAGCTCCTGGCCTTCTCGCGCCAGCAGACCCTGATCCCGCGCATCCTCGACGTGACCGACGTGCTGGCCGAGCTGTCGCATCTGCTGCGCCGCCTGATCGGCGCCAATATCGAGCTGCAGATGGTCCATGGCCGCGAGATGTTCCCGGTCAAGGTCGACCATGGCCAGCTCGAGCAGGTGATCATCAATCTCGCGGTCAATGCCCGCGACGCCATGCCCGAGGGCGGCAAGCTGCTGATCCGCACCTCGAACGTGTCGAATCCGTACCCGGTGACGCGCGGCGCGGAGACCATGCCGCCCGGCGACTTCGCGCGCATCGAGGTGGTCGATACCGGCACCGGCATCGCGCCCGATATCATCGACAATATCTTCGAGCCCTTCTTCTCGACCAAGGAGGTGGGGGCCGGCACCGGCCTCGGCCTCGCCACCGTCTATGGCATCGTGAAGCAGACCGGCGGCTTCATCTTTGTCGACAGCAAGGTCGGCGAGGGCACCGGTTTCTCGATCTATCTGCCGCGCCATGCGGCGGTCAAGGGCGAAGCCCTGGCCAGCAAGCAGGAGGGCGGCGATTCGGCCCAGCCTCGCGACTTGACCGGCATGGGCACGGTGCTGCTGGTCGAGGACGAGGACGCGGTCCGCCTGTTCGGCGCGCGGGCCTTGCGCAACAAGGGCTACAACGTGTTCGAGGCGCGCAGCGGCGAGGCGGCGCTCGAGATGATCAAGGCCGGCAAGCAGTCGATCGACCTGCTGATCACCGACGTGGTGATGCCGCGCATGGACGGGCCGACCCTGATCAAGGAAGTCCGCCTGATCCGGCCCGAGCTCAAGGTCATCTTCATCTCGGGCTATGCCGAGGACGATTTCCGCAAGCGCCTGGGCGAGAGCGCGGAGATCCATTTCCTGCCCAAGCCCTTCTCCCTCTCGCAGCTGGCTGAGAAGGTGAAGGAAGTGATGCGCGCGGCATGAGCCGGGTCCTGGTCGCCCGCAGCGTTGCCGGCGGCGATCGCTTCTCCGAAGCCAATGCGATTGGCCGCGCCGGCCTCTTCCCGCTGGAGCGCGACCTGCTGGACGCGATCGTGGGCCAGGCGCTGGGCGGCAACGAGATGTGGCGTCGGCAGATCGGCCATCTGCGGGTCAGCCGGCGGCGGTTTTCCGCCCATGGTTTCCAGAGCGAGTTCACCCTCAGCGATCCCGCCATGATGGTCGTGCCCTTCGTGGCGAACGAGGTGGTGAGCGGTTGGATTCGCACCGACCTCCCCGGCGGGCGCATCCGAATCAGCCATGTCCTCTATATCGAACGGGGCACGATGGTGATGCTGGAAGGCACCGTTCCGGGAGAGGCGTTCCCGGCCGAGATCGGCGCCTATGAGGTCGTGGACGATCGCGGCAGTGCCCGGAAATCCAAGGCCGTCTGACCCGGCTTTTCTCAAATATTTGAAAAACAAGGCGAATCGGGAGGCCTCCCAGGCCCCCGAACGGTCCTTTATCCATGGGCACGGGTCAGGAATCGTTCTGTGGATATCGTCTTTTTGTTCTCTTTTTGATCCAAAATTCGCTTGCCAGCACGAGAACAAAATGCGTACTCTGCCCCCTCAGTTGTCGGCCCGAGAGGGCTATGAAATAAGGGGAGCGCCCGATGTCTAACCCGGCCTTGAAGGTCGTCGGCAAGGAAAACAGCATGGATCGCAACAAAGCGCTGGATGCGGCGCTGAGTCAGATCGAGCGCGCCTTTGGCAAAGGCTCGATCATGAAGCTTGGCCAGAGCGACAAGGTGGTGGAGGCCGAGGTGGTCTCCTCGGGTTCGCTCGGGCTCGACATCGCGCTTGGCATCGGCGGCCTGCCGCGCGGGCGCATCATCGAGATCTACGGACCGGAGAGCTCGGGCAAGACCACGCTCGCCCTCCATGTGATCGCCGAGGCGCAGCGCGCCGGCGGCACCTGTGCTTTCGTCGATGCCGAGCATGCGCTCGACCCCTCCTATGCCGCCAAGCTCGGCGTCGATCTCGATGAGCTGCTGATCTCCCAGCCCGATGCTGGCGAGCAGGCGCTCGAGATCACCGACACGCTGGTGCGGTCGGGTGCGATCGATGTGCTGGTGGTCGACAGCGTCGCGGCCCTGGTGCCGCGGGCCGAGCTCGAAGGCGAGATGGGCGACACCCATGTCGGCCTGCAGGCCCGCCTGATGAGCCAGGCGCTGCGCAAGCTCACCGGCTCGATCTCGCGTTCGCGCTGCATGGTGATCTTCATCAACCAGATCCGCATGAAGATCGGCGTGATGTTCGGCAATCCCGAGACCACCAGCGGCGGCAACGCGCTGAAATTCTACGCCTCGGTGCGCCTCGACATCCGCCGCATCGGCTCGATCAAGGACCGCGACGTCGTGACGGGCTCGCAGACCCGCGTGAAGGTGGTCAAGAACAAGATGGCGCCGCCCTTCCGGGTGGTCGAGTTCGACATCACCTATGGCGAAGGCATCTCCAAGACCGGCGAGTTGATCGATCTCGGCGTGGCGGCCGGCGTGGTCGAGAAGTCCGGCGCCTGGTTCTCCCAGGGTGGCCAGCGTATCGGCCAGGGCCGCGAGAACGCCAAGCAGTTCCTCAAGGAGAATCCCGCGGTGGCGGC
>NZ_JBOHKS010000103.1:0-3275 GCF_050729195.1 Hypericibacter sp. | reverse complement strand
ACGATGGGCAAGCCCGTGGGCAACGGCCATCCGCTCGGCGTCATCGTGACCCGTCGGGAGATCCTCAAATCCTTCACCGACCGTACGGACTATTTCTCGACCTTCGGCGGAAACCCGGTCTCGGCCGCCGCGGGACTGGCGGTTCTCGATGTCCTGGAGCGCGAGGGTTTGCAGGAGAATGCCCGAACCACCGGCGCCTATTTCCGCCGCGGTGTCGAGGCGCTGATGGCCCGCCACGCGGCGATCGGCGACGTGCGCGGCACCGGCCTGGTCATGGGCGTGGAACTGGTGCGCGATCGCAAGACGCTGGAACCGGCGCCCGACTGGACCCGGCGCGTTGCCAATCTGATGCGCGAGCAGGGGGTTCTCATCGGCACCGAGGGCCCGCGCCGCAACGTGCTGAAGATCCGACCGCCGCTCTGCTTCCGCCCCGAGCATGCCGATATCGCCATCGAGGCGCTCGATCGCGCGCTGGCGGCGATCTGAGCCAGGGCGCTCCGGCGCCCCATCTTCATTCGACGGCAAAAACCTTCGGCGCATCGGCGCCGGCCGCGCGGTCGATCTGATAGATGGTGAAGGGCTCGGTCTTCTCCCCGCCCATACCGGGCGAGCCCATGGGCATGCCGGCCAGCGCGATGCCGACGATGTCGGGCCGTTCGGCCAGGAGCCGCCGGATCGGCTCGACCGGCACATGGCCCTCGATCACATAGCCGTCGCCCAAGATGGTGTGACAGCCGGCGAGCGCATCCGGCACGCCATGCTGGCGCCGGAAGGAGTCGAGATCGGGCGTTTCGACGATCGTCACCGCGAAGCCATGCTCCGTCAGATAGGCCGCGTGACCGGCACAGCAGCCGCAGGCCGGATCCTTGTGGAGGGTGAGGGGTGTCGCGGCGCGCGCCCGGCGGATGCCAGCCAGCAACAACGTCGACAGCGACAGAATCAACATGTCACGGCGATGCATGGTTCCCTTCCTCGCGAGGCGGCGACTTCGGCTAATCTTTAGGGGACCCGCCATGACAGGGCAAGCAAGGGGAGCGACCGGCGCAGGCCATGAGCGCGAAAGCTGAGGCGACAAAGCCAGGACATGGCGAACGGCCGATCCTGGCCACCACAGGTTATGAAGGTGCTTCGCTGGAGCGTTTCATCGCGACGCTGCGTGCCGCCGGGATTACCCTGGTGCTCGACGTCCGGGAGCTGCCTTGGTCCCGGCGCCGCGAATTCACCAAGAACCGCCTGAACGAGGCCTTGGCCGGGGCGCGCATCGGTTACATGCACCGGAAGTCTCTGGGAACGCCGAAGGCGGGCCGCGATGCGGCCAAGGCCGGGGACCGCGCGACCTTCCAGACGATTCTCGCGTCCCAGCTCGACAGCGCGGAAGGTCGAGCGGCACTGGCGGAAGCCGCGGCCCTGGCGCAGGAGGGTGGGCTCTGCCTTCTCTGCTATGAGCGCGATCCGAGACAGTGCCATCGTTCCGACGTGGCGCTGCGCCTCGCGGCACTCACGCCGTTGGAGATCCGCGATCTGGATTCCGCCGCCGGGCCGGATCACCGCTCATAAAGCCCGTCGATGAGCGATCCGAAGCGCTCGCGGATCTTGTGGCGCTTGATCTTGAGCGAGGGCGTCAGCATTCCGTTCTCGATGGTGAAGCCCTCGGGCGCCACCGTGTAGCGGCGGATGCGCTCGACCGCCGAGAGGCTGGCATTCACGCGGGCGACCGCTTCGCCCAGGGTTTTGATGAGTTCCGGTTCGTCGCGCAGCTGGACCAGATCGACGGGTTTGCGATGACGCTCCGCCCATTGGGCGAGGAACTCGGTTTCCGGCACCAGCAGCGCCACCAGATGCGGCCGGCGGTCGCCCGACACCATCGCCTGGCCGATCTCGGGCTGCGCCACCAGGAAGCCCTCGATCCGGGCCGGCGAGATGTTCTCGCCACCCGAAAGCTTGATCAGGTCCTTCTTGCGGTCGGTGATCGTGAGATAGCCATCCTTGTCGAGCGTGCCGATATCGCCGGTATAGAGCCAGCCCTCATGGATGGCCTTGGCGGTCGCCTCTTCGTCGCGCCAATAGCCCTGCATCACCACTTCGCCGCGGACCAGGATCTCGCCATCCTCGGCGAGCTTGATCTCGACACCGTCGATGGCGGGTCCCACCGTGTCGATCCGCACCCGGCCCAGCCGGTTGACCGAGATCACGGGGGCCGCCTCCGTCTGGCCATAGCCCTGGAGGATGCGCAGGCCCAGCGCCAGGAAGAAGGCGCCGATATCGGGATTGAGGGCCGCACCGCCGGAGACGAAGGCCTTGAGCCGGCCGCCGAAACGCGCGCGGACCTTGCGCCGAACCAGGATGTCGCAGGCGAAATCCAGCAGGCGCTCCAGCGGCGAGAGCGGCGCCAGGTGGAGCGCCTTGCGCCGGCCCAATGCCAAGGCGCGGTCGAACCAGCGGCGCTTCGACGGGGCGGCGTGGACGAGCCCGCGCTGGATGCGCCGATGCATCGCCTCATAGAGCCGCGGCACCGCGGTCATGACGGTGGGGCGGATCTCGGCGATGTTCTCGGTCAGCTTGTCGATGCTCTCGGCGTAATAGATCTCGGCGCCGATCGAGATCGGGAAATAGAGCCCTGCCGTATGCTCATAGGCGTGCGACAGCGGCAGGAACGACAGGAACAGCTCGTGGCTGAGATTGAGTTCCGACAGCACGCCGAAGGCGCCGCGGCAATTGGCGATGATGGCGCCATGGCTCAGCATCACGCCCTTGGGCGTGCCACCGGTGCCGGAGGTGTAGATGAAGCAGGCGGTGCCGGTGCGCTGGGTGGCGGCCAGGCGTTCGTCGATCTGGTCCGGGGCCGCGTCGCCCGTGGTCAGGACCTGGCTCCAGGCGAAGACGGGTTTGGCCGGCCGTTGCGCCAGGCCCAGATCCTCGATCGCCACGATCCAGCGCAGCTCGGGCGCCATGATCGCTGCCGGCAGCAGGCGGGTCGATAGCGCCTTGGTGGAGATGATCACGGCCGCCGCACCGCTGTGGGTCAGCACATGGTGATGGTCGGTGATGGTGTTGGTGACATAGGCCGGCACGGTGATGGCGCCGGCGGTCATGATGGCGAGATCGGCGATGGCCCATTCGGGCCGGCTTTCCGAGAGCAGCACCACCCGCTCACCGGGCTTGAGGCCGAAGGCCGTCAGCCCGCGCGCCAGCCGGCGGACCAGGCTGGCGGCCTGGCCATAGCGGGTCGGGACCCAGGCGCCTCCCACCTTCTGCCACAGGAAGGGGACATCGGG
>NZ_JBOHKS010000102.1:0-19165 GCF_050729195.1 Hypericibacter sp. | reverse complement strand
GGTATGAACGATGTCGCGTTCGGAGAGGATGCCGCTCACGCCGTCCTGGTCGTCGAGCACCACGATCGCGCCGATGCCGCGCTGCTGCAGCTCCTTGGCGGCGGATGCCAGGGTCGCGTCGGGCTTCATGGTGACGACGTTGCGGCCCTTGGTCTTGAGAATCATCTCGACATTCATGGCGGCCCTCCGGTCGGGTTCAGGACGAGTGGGGCAGTCCATTCACTGAGCGATTCCGGGGCCTGCGCCAAAGCGTAGGGATCCCGTCTCCTATTATGTGGGTCTGCGCCCGCGCATGTGAAGGGCGCATCATGGTGCGAATCGGCCCAACCCTTGCCGATGCTGTAGCAAGGGCGTGGCGAGGGCGTTCACCGGGCATAGGTTAACGTCCCGAATGTCGGGCGATTACAGTGGCTAGGGCCTCTTGCCCGTAGCCCCGCGCCGTCAGATCGGCGGGCGCTTCTCGGCCCAGGGCTGCACCCGCTCGAGCGCGGCGCCGATCTGCAGCACGATGTCGTCGCGCCAGCGTGGGCCGACAATCTGCATGCCCACCGGCAGTCCGTCCTTGGTCCAGCCCGCCGGCACCGACAAAACCGGGCAGGGCGCGATCATGTTGAACTGGCCGGTGATGTCGAGCCCGTGATACCGGCCGTCGCCCCAATCCGCGTAGTATTTGTTGTCGTCCTCGTCGACCGGCGGCGCATCGCGCGACATGGTCGGGCAGAGGAACGCGTCATACTTCTGCAGGATCGGGTAGAACCCCTTCCACTGCTCGCTGCGCTCGATCTCGATGCGCTTGTAGTGCGTGGCCGGCATCTTGTTGCCGGCCTCGATCAGCGCGACCACATGCGGATCCATCTTGTCGCGGAACTTCTCCAGATAGTCGCCGAAATAGGCGGCCATGAAGACCTCCCACAGTTCGGTCCAGGCCTGGGCCAGGCGCCGGTCCCACGGCACGGAGACCTCCTCGACGATGGCGCCCGCCTTTTGCAGGGCCTTGACCGAATTCATCACCAGCCGCTCGACCTCGGGATCGATCGCATAGATCGCCAGATCGAGATCCAGGGCCAGCCGCATGCCTTCGACCGATCGCGTGAAGGGACTGTCGAGGTCGATCGGCGTATCGATCGACTGGATGTCGCGATCGTCGGGTCCCTGGGTGACTTTCAGGAACAGCCTCGCATCCTCGATGGTGCGGGCCAGCGGTCCGAAATGGGAGATGTTGTCGAAGACGCTCGGCAGCAGATTCTGCGAGATGCGCCCGAGGCTGGGTTTCAGGCCCACGATGCCGCACCAAGCGGCAGGGATGCGCACCGAGCCGCCCATGTCGGTGCCTTCCGCCAGCGGCACGCAGCCCGACGCGACGGCAGCGCCCGACCCGCCGGAACTGCCGCCCGGGGTGCGCTCCGGGTTCCAGGGATTGCGGGTGATGCCCCAGAGGGGGCTCTCGGTAAAGCTCGAATAGGCAAACTCGGGCGTGGTGGTCTTGCCGACCATGATGGCGCCGGCCGCCTCCAGCTTGTCGACCACGGTCGCGTTCCAGTCGGGGACCCAGTTCTCGAAGCAATAGGAGCCCAGGGTCGTGCGCTTGCCCTTGGTCGGGGTCAGATCCTTGATCGCGATCGGTACGCCATGGAGCGGCCCCAGCTTGTCGCCGCGCTTGACCGCGCGCTCGGCCTGCTTCGCCTTCTCGATCGCTTCGTCGGGATAGGTGAAGCAGAAGCAGTTGAGCTTGGGATTGACCTCGGCGATGCGCGCCAGGCTGTTCTCGACGACGCGGATGGGAGAGAGCCTTCCTTCGCGGATGCGGCGAGCCATTTCCGTCGCGGGCATATAACAAAGATCGAGATCGGCCATCGGTGCGGTTCCCCTGATCGTGAAAGCGGCCCGAGCCTATGACGGCGCCCGCGAATTGCCAAGGCAGGCGGGGGCCACCTATAGTTTACCGGCAATATCGGGAATGGCGGCGGGGGAGATCATGAGCGCCGACGGCAAGGGTCACGGCCACAATCACGACCACGACGCGGAAGAGAAGGGCCTGGCGCTGCGCGTCAAGACGCTGGAGACGCTGCTGGTCGAGAAGGGCCTGGTCGATCCGGCAGCCCTCGATCGCTTCGTCGAGGAATATGAGACCCGCATCGGGCCGAAGAACGGTGCGCGCGTCGTCGCCCGCGCCTGGACCGATCCCGCCTTCAAGCAGCGCCTGTTGACCAACGCCACGGCCGCGATCGGCGAACTGGGCCTGAGCGGCCTGCAGGGCGAGAACATGGTCGCGGTCGAGAACACGGGATCCGTCCATAACGTGATCGTTTGCACGCTCTGCTCCTGCTATCCCTGGCCGGTGCTGGGGCTGCCGCCGGCCTGGTACAAGAGCGCCGCCTATCGCTCGCGCGTGGTCAAGGAGCCGCGCGGCGTGCTCAAGGAATTCGGGCTCGAGATTCCCTCGGGCACCGAGGTCCGCGTCTGGGATTCGAGCGCCGAGATCCGCTACATGGTGGTGCCGCGGCGTCCTGCCGGCACGGATGCTCTTTCCGAGGCCGCGCTGGCCGCGCTCGTGACGCGCGACGGCATGGTCGGCACGGCGCCGGTCTAGGAGCGGAACCATGGACGGCATTCATGACATGGGCGGGATGGACGGCTTCGGCCGGGTCGAGCGCGAGGCGAACGAGCCCGTGTTCCATGCCGATTGGGAGCGGCGCATGCTGGCGCTCTCGATGGCCGTGCCGTTCGCCGTGCCCTACAGCGACGATCATCTGCGCCGCGAGGTCGAGCGGATCCCGCCCGACGAGTATCTGCGCACGTCCTACTACGAAAAATGGCTGATCGCGCTGGAAGTGCTGCTGAAGGAACGCGGGATCATCCCGGGCGGCACGCCGACGGTGCCGGTCACGCCCGGCGCCCCGATCAAGGCGGAGGCGGTGGCGGACGCGATCAAGGGCGGTTTCCCCACGCGGCGCGACGACAAGGAAGCGACGGCGCGCTTCGCCGTCGGCGCCAGGGTCCGTGCGCGCAACATCCATCCGAAGAATCACACGCGCCTGCCGCGCTATGTGCGCGGGCATGAGGGCGTGATCCACACCGATCTCGGCGTGTTCGGTTTCCCCGATTGGAACTCGGAAGGCAAAGGCCACAAGCCGCAGCATTGTTATACCGTGCGCTTCTCGCAGCAGACTTTGTGGGGCCGCGAGGCGCCGGCCGGCGACAGCCTCTATGTCGATCTCTGGGAAGACTATCTGGAGCCGGCATGAGCGCCGCGCCCGATCTCAAATCGCTGCTGGCCTCGCTGCCCGGCGACGACGAGGGCCCGCGCTTCACCGCACCCTGGCAGGCGAGGGTCTTCGCGCTGGTGGTGGCGCTGGCCGAGCAGGGCCGCTTCCCCTGGCCCGAATTCCAACGCCGCCTGATCGAGGAGGTCGCGCGCGAGGGTGACGATCCGGAGCACTACTACGAATGCTGGCTGGCGGCGGCGGAGCGGCTGGTGAGGGAGTTGGAGCTGGCCGCGTGAGGGACTCTTCTACTGTCCCCTCCCCCGCTTTGCGGGGGAGGGTAAGGGAGGGGGCTGCTCGGTATCGCGACTTCCCCCTTCCTGACCCGCAAAGCGGGGGGAGGGACAAAGCGAGAGTGTCGGCTAAAGGTCAGAATATGACGAACCCGTGCTGCGCCGTCGTTCAGTTCCGGACAGGATTAATCAGGCCAAATGCGATGAGTACCCACGCATGATCCAGCTCACCGACGAACAGCGCCGCCGCTTCGCCGAGGATGGGTTCCTCATCCTCGATCGCTTCGTCGAGCCCGAGCAGGTCGCGCGCGTGGTGGAGCGGTTCGAGCCTTTGTTCCGCGGCCAGTTCGAGACCGGGCTCTATCCCGACGAATGGAACTGGCGCGAGGGCCGCGACCCGGCCGATCGCACCCGGCAGATCTGCAATGGCTGGAAGTCCGATCGCGTCTTCGCGAGTCTGGTCTTGCGCGCCGAGGTGGGGCGGTTTTGCGCCGAGCTCGCCGGCTGGCCCGGCGCGCGCGTGGTGCAGGACAATGTCATCTGGAAGCCGTCCGGCGCCAAGCCGCTGGGCTTTCACCAGGACAACAGCTATGCGGACTGGATCGATCCGCCCTTCATGCTGACCTGCTGGATGGCGCTCGACGCCACCTCGGCCGCGGGCGGCACCATCGAATATGTGCGCGGCTCGCACAAATGGCCGGTCTCGCCACCGATCGGGCAGTTCCATGCGCCCGACGATTATCGGCGCGAGCTGCGGGAGGCCGCGGCCTCGGTCGGAATCAAGTCGCTCGACATCGTGCCCATCGAGGTGCCGCCCGGCGGCTGCGCCTTCCATCATGGCGGCACCTGGCACGGCTCCGACACCAACCGCGCGGCCAAGCCGCGGCGCTCGGCCGTCACCCACTGCATGTCGTCGGAAGCCAGGTTCGACGCGGAGAGCGTCAGCTACATCTATAACCGCTACAAGCGCGTCGGCGATCTTGCCATGGATGAGAGCTTCTTCCCGATCCTGTGGCGCCAGGACGGCTATCGCACGCCCTGGCTCGACGGCTATATGGCCGGGGGAACGAGCGCCAAAGCCGCGCAGTAGATTGGCGCTTCAGGAATCCTGATCGACCAGCGCCAAGCGGGCCACGATGCTGTCGGGCGCGAGGATCGTGCCCGGCGCCAGCACCGCATTGGCGCCGATGCGGCTGCGATCGCCGACCAGTGCGCCGAACTTCTCGACGCCGGTCAGGCCACGACCGCGCTTCGTGACGAAACGGATCTCCTTGTCGGTCCGTTCGTTGCGGTGATTAGCGATGACGGCGCCCGCCTCGATATTAACTCCCGAGCCGATGATCGAATCGCCGACGAAACTCAGATGTGCGATCTTGGCACCCTTGAGCAGGATCGAGGATTTGATCTCGACCGAAGGACCGATCGTTACCCCCTCGGCCAGGAACACACCGCCGCGCAGATAGGCGAAGGCGGCCACGAAGCAAGCCGGGCCGATGATGCAGGGCGGTTTGATCACCGACTGAGACTCGATCGTCGCCTGCCGATGGATCGCGATCTCGCCTTCGATCCGATAGTCTGGCCCCACATCTGCCTGGCACGTCCGTAAGATCGTGAGGATATGCGACGTCAGAGACCAGGGCGACTCATAGGCCGCGGCGGCCGGAAGCAGCCGAAACAGGTCCGCGACATAATCGGGCAAGTCATTGCGTCGGGAAGCGCTCACCAGATCGTCTACCGGCCCCCGGCGTCTCAATGATGGGCATGGTGGTGCAGGATCTCGTCGGCGATGCCGGTCTCGTAAGCGAGACCTTCGGCGGTGATGGTGGCCGATTGCGGGAAGTTGGTCTTGGCCAGCCCTTTGCGCTCCAGCACGGTCCAGACCGCCTGGTTGTTGAGGCCGGTGGCATCGCTGGCGCGCACCGTCGCCTCGCCCAGATGGAAATGATCGCCATGGGCATGGGGGAGCGCCGTGATGGTGCGCTCGCCCTCGGTCTCGCCCGGCTTGCTGTAATCCTCGAGCTTGGCCAGGGCCTGCAGCAGGACGAGGGTCTTGAGCTGAAGCGCGTTCAGGCCCAGCGGATTCTTCTTCGGCGGCATGTCGGGTCGGTCCCTAAGGTTGGCGACGGGTTGTGTCGGTTTATTCGCGGAAATTCACATATTGCAGTGGCTGCTCGAGCTTGAGGCTTTTCACCAGCTGGATCGCCTCCTGCAGATCGTCGCGCTTCTTGCCGGTGACCCGGAGCTCGTCGCCCTGGATCGAGGCCTGGACCTTCATCTTGCTGTCCTTCAGCGCCTTCACGATCTTCTTGGCCAGCGTCTGGTCGATGCCCTGCTTGACGTTGACCAGCTGGCGCATGGCATTGCCGGTGGCCTTTTCCGGATCCTTGAATTCGAGGCAGGCGGCATCGAGCTTGCGCCGGGTGATATGGCCCTTCAGCAGCTCCTGCATCTGCTTCAGCTTGAGATCGTCGTCGGCGAAGATCGTGATTACGTTCTCCTTGCGCTCGACGGTCGATTTCGAGCCCTTGAAGTCGAAGCGCGTCGTGATCTCGCGGGTCATGCCGTTGAGGGCATTGTCGACCTCGGCGATCTCGGTCTTGGAGACGATGTCGAAGGAGGGCATAGGTCCTTATTCGATCCGGTTCAGGCGTCGGCCGGCAGAGCGCGTTCGATGCGCGGTAGCCAGACGCCGAGGGTGAGGCCGCGCAGGGCGACGAAGATCGTCATAGACAACCACAGGCCGTTGTTGCCCCACAAGGGGACCAGAATCCACAGGGCGATCAGCTCGCCCAGCAGCGCCAGGAGCATGCCGTTGCGCATTTCCCGGCTGCGGGTGGCGCCGATGAAGATCCCATCGAGCTGGAAGCACCAGACCGACAGCAAGGGCATGGCGACCATCCAGGGCAGATAGGTTTTGGCGGTGCTCTGGACCAGCCCGTTGACGCTGTAAAGCTCGATCAGCCAGGGGCCCAGCAGCGCCAGAACCAATGACGCGCCGCCCGCCAGGATTAAGGCCCAGAGCGTCGTGTCCCGGATCGCCTCTCGATATTGCCGACGGCTGCCGGCCCCGGTCGCGACGCCGACCAGGGTCTGGGCGGTATGGGCGAAGCCGTCGAGCCCGTAGGAGACGAAGGCGAAGAAATTCATCAGGATCGCATTCGCGGCCAGGGTCTCGTCGCCGAGCCGGGCGCCGATCGCGGTGAAGAGGGCCACCGCGAAGACCAGCGACAGCGTGCGGATGAAGACATTGCCATTGACGCTGAGGAGCGCCGTCATGCGCTCGCGCGCGAAGAGCCGGGCCCGCGCCGACCACCAGGGGAAACGATGGCCGAGGCGGAAGGCGAGGCCGAGCCCTACCGCCAGGGCTGCATATTCGGCGATGACCGACGCCGTTGCCACGCCGGCCACGCCCCAGCCGAAGCCCAGCACGAACAGCAGGTCGAGCAGGATGTTGATCGAATTGAGGACCAGCTCCACCAGCAGCACCAGGCCGGTGCGCTGGCGCCCCAGCAGCCAGCCCAGCAGCGCATAGACGCCGAGCGTTGCCGGCGCACTCCAGACCCGGATCGTGAAATAGAGGTGAGCCTGGGCCTCGACCGCGGGGCTGCCGCGCAGCAACGAGAAGGCCAGCAGGCCCGCCGGTGCCTGCAGCAGCAGGATGGCGAAGCCGAGGGCGAAGGCCAGGATCAGGCTGCGGTCGAGGGCGGCACCGGTTTCGATCGCGTCGCCGGCCCCTTGCGCCTGGGCGGTGAAGCCCGAGGTCGCCATGCGCAGGAAACCGAAACCCCAATAGAGGAAGTCGAAGATCATCGCGCCGACCGCGACGCCGCCGATATAGGCGGCATCGGGCAGCCGCCCCACCACGGCGGTATCGACCGCGCCCAAGAGCGGCACGGAAAGCCCGGAGAGGATGATCGGCGCCGCCAGCCGCCAGACGCGACGATGGCGCCCGGTGCTGTGGCCGGTGGTGTCGGCACGGGAAAGAGACATGACGCTTCCGCGGGGGACCGAGCGAAGAGCAGGCCGACTATAGCGGGGGCGGTGTTGGTGTCGAAGCGTTGTGTTTCTTTCTGATCCCCTCCCCTTCGTGGGGGAGGGCAGGGAGGGGGCTGACTCGGTCTTCGCGACAAGCGCATCAGCGTGCTGCTCTGGGTTGACGCCGGCGCTACCCCCTCCCTAATCCTCCCCCACGAGGGGGGAGGGGATTCTGTCTTCTTTCTTCTCCGTTTCGCCCTGACGCGACAATTTGCGATCCGCGCACGTCATCACCCCCGCGTCCATTTTCCCTGCCGACAGTCCGCGGCGGCTTGGGTAGGATCACCGCCATTCGCCCCAGCCCTCGCGGGATCTCCCGGCTCTCCGGGAACTCGCGGATATCGTCGGAGTTTCTGAGCCATGTCATTGCGGCGGCCTTATCTGATGTTCCTCGGGACCGCGCCCGATCAGCTCGCGGCCAAGACCGCCCAGGGCATCGTGCATTGGCGTCCGGACTGGTGCCTGGGGCAGCTGCGCCTGCCCGGCTGCAAGGCCGATCTCGGCCTCAAGGACATGACGATCGCCGAGGCCGAGAAGGCGGGGATCAAGACCGTCATCGTCGGCGTCGCCAATCGCGGTGGCCTGCTGGACGAAAGCTGGATCCCGGTGCTGGTCGAGGCGCTCGAGCGCGGCATGGATCTGGCGAGCGGGCTGCATAAGCGGCTCGCCGACGTGCCGGCGCTCAAGGCCGCCGCCGACAAGCTCGGCCGCGAGCTCGCCGATGTGCGCCATCCGACCCGCGATTTCGCCGTCGGCACCGGCAAGAAGCGCCGCGGCAAGCGGCTGCTCGCGGTCGGCACCGATTGCTCGATCGGCAAGATGTACACGACCCTGGCGCTCGAGAAGGAAATGAAGCGCCGCAACCTCAAGGCCGATTTCCGCGCCACCGGTCAGACCGGGATCTTCATCGCCGGCGACGGCGTCTCGATCGACGCGGTGGTCTCGGATTTCGTTTCCGGTGCCGTCGAATGGCTCTCGCCCGACAATGATGCCGATCATTGGGATCTGATCGAAGGCCAGGGCTCGCTGTTCCATGCCTCCTATGCCGGCGTGTCGCTGGGGCTACTGCATGGCGCCCAGCCCGATGCGCTGGTGATGTGCCATGAGCCGACCCGCGCCCATATGCGGGGCCTGCCGCATTACAAGCTGCCTGACCTCCAGACCTGCATCGACGCCAACCTCGCGGCGGCGAAACTGACCAACCCGCATGTCAAGCTGGTCGGATTCTCGATCAACACCTCGGCGCTCGACGCGGCCGCGGCCGACAGCTATCTCAAGGAAATCGCGGCGAAGTTCTCGCTGCCGGCGGTCGATCCCTTGCGCACCGGCGTGGGTGCCCTCGTCGACCAGCTCAGCGCCTGAGCTTCATGGCCAAACTCGAAACCGTGGTCGAAACCTGGCCGCTGGCCGGGCGTTTCACCATCTCGCGCGGCTCGAAGACCGAGGCGCGCGTGGTCGTGGCGATGATCCAGGACGGCGAGCATGCGGGCCGGGGCGAATGCGTGCCCTATGCGCGCTATGGCGAGAGCCTCGAGAGCGTGGTCGCCGAGATCGACGCGCAGCGCTGGACCCTCGAACGCGATCCCGATCGCGGCGCACTGCAGCGGGGCATGAAGCCCGGTGCCGCGCGCAACGCGCTCGATTGCGCGCTGTGGGATCTGGAAGCCAAGCGTACGGGGCGGCGCGTCTGGGATCTGGCAAGCCTGCCGGCGCCCCACGCGCTCGAGACCGCCTATACGCTCTCGCTCGGCAGCGTCGAGGAGATGGGGGCCGCGGCACGGGCCGCCGCGGCGCGGCCCTTGCTGAAGTTGAAGCTGTCGGGGCCCGGCGATTTCGAGCGCGTGCGCGCGGTGCGCGAGGGCGCGCCCCAGGCGCGGCTCGTCGTCGATGCGAACGAGGCCTGGACGCCGGCGATCTTCACCGAGCTCAGCCCGAAGCTGCGCGAGTTGAATGTCGAACTGATCGAGCAGCCCTTGCCGGCGGGCGCCGATGACGAATTGGCGAATCTGCCCCATCCGGTGCCGGTCTGCGCCGACGAATCCTGTCATGACCGGGCGAGCCTCGCCGGGCTCGCGAAGAAATACGAGGCCGTCAACATCAAGCTCGACAAGGCCGGGGGCCTGACCGAGGCGCTGGCGCTGGCCGCGGCCGCGCGCGAAGCAGGGCTCGCGATCATGGTCGGCTGCATGGTCGGCACCTCGCTCTCCATGGCGCCGGCCCTCCTGGTGGGGCAGGAGGCGCGTTGGGTCGATCTCGACGGGCCGCTGCTGCTGGCGAAGGACCGCGTGCCGGGCCTGGACTATCATGGCAGCCTGGTGTCGCCGCCCGCGGCGGCGCTCTGGGGCTGAGATCGGCGAAGACAGGAAGGGAATGAGCATGAGCATGACAATCGCGCAGGCCGCGCGGAAGCCGGCCCGGGCCGGGTTGCGGCTGGCGGCGCCCTTTCTGCTGGTCTTCCTCGCCGCTTGCGCCACCTCGGAGCCGGCACCGGCACCGGTACCTGCGCCGACGCTCCCGCCACCGCAGAGCTGCCCAGAAAATCTCTCCGCGGCCAAGGCCAAGCTGGTCACGCCCTACGATCAGCTCGCGGCCTTCATCGGCCCGGCCGAGCTGGAGCGGACTTTCACCAAGCCGGTCGACGAGATGATCGCGGCGGGCGGCGGCTTCGAGCATTCGATCGCATCGGGCGAGCGCTATGTGCGGGAATACAAGAACATCCTCGCCGACGAGCAGGCCACGCGCGACGAGTATCACGCGATGGGCAAGGACGATGCCTGGATCGATCTCTATCTCAACTCGGTCCGGGATGGCGTCACCATCAACCAGACCTTCGTCGACGCCGCCCGCTGCAAACAGGCGCAAGCGCAGGCGCAGCAGCAACAGAATTGAGCGACGCCCCAATTCTTTCCTCTCCATCCGCATAGCGGGGGAGAGGGTAGGGTGAGGGGGCGAAGGTTCACCCTCACCCAGCTCCGAGTAAGTCTCCGCTTCGCTCCGACTAACTCTTCGCAACCCTCTCTCTCATAAGATGAGGGAGAGGAAAGAATGGAAGGTGTGAATCAGCTCATCGTCCCCGCGCGATCTTCTCGATCGCCTGAGCGAAGCGATCCACCTCCGCTTCGCTGTTGTAGTAATGCACCGAGGCGCGGAGCAGCTCGGGGAGCTTGCGGGCGAGCGCGTCGAGCAGCGTCGATGACGGGCCCGAGGCCGAGATGTTGATCTGCTGCCGGCGCAAGGCCGCCACGATCTCGCGCGATTCATGGCCAGCCATCGTGAAGCTGACGATGCCGCAGCGCTGCCGGCCCAGATCGCGCAAGGTGACGCCGGGAATGGCGCCGAGGCGCGTCCGCAGCATGTCGGCCAGAGAGACCAGCCGGGCCGCGATCGCATGCAGGCCCCAGCCCAGCGCATAGTCGACTGCGGCGCCGAGCCCGAGCTGGCCCGCGATATAGCTCTCCCAATTCTCGAAACGCCGCGCATCGGGCCGGAGCTCGTAGCGATCCGGCGCCACCCAGGTGGCCCCCTGGAGATCGATGAAGGGCGGTTCCAGCTGCTGGAGCAGCGCGCGACGCACATAGAGGAAACCGGTGCCGCGGGGCCCGCGCAGATATTTGCGGCCCGTGGCCGAGAGCATGTCGCAGCCGATCGCATCCACATCGATCGCCAGCTGCCCGATCGACTGGCAGGCATCGAGCAAATACGGGATCTTGTGGGCGCGCGCGACTTTGCCGATCGCCGCCGCGGGATTGACCAGCCCGCCATTGGTCGGCACATGGGTGACGGCGATGAGCTTGACCGAAGGCGCGATCATCCGCTCCAGCGCCGTGACGGAGAACACGCCCTCCTCGTCGCTCGGGACCACCGCCACCTCGACGCCGCGTGCATGGGCGACTTGGAGGAAGCTGATATAGTTGCTCGCATACTCGGCTTCGCCGGTGAGGATGCGGTCGCCAGCCTGGAGCTGCAGCGAATGGAAGGCGAGCTGCCAGGCGACCGTGGCGTTCTCGACCAGCGCCACCTCGTCGCGATGACAATTCAGGAAGGTCGCGATCGAGTCATAGACGCGCTGATGGCGCTCGGCCGCGGTCGCTGCCGCTTCATAGCCGCCGATCTCGGCCTCGAGATGGAGATGCTTGATGACGGTCTCGAGCACGGGCGCCGGCATCAGCCCCGCGCCCGCATTGTTGAAATGAAGCAGGCGTGCGGTCGCCGGCGTATCGGCCCGGGCCCTGGCGAGATCGATCGACATGACGGGACGCTAGGACGAAGCGCGGGTCCGTTCAAGATCGGGCGGCCGATGAAGCGAGGCACAAATTCTTCCGCATGCCCTTCGCCTCTCTGACTTATCCCCTCCCCCCTCGAGGGGGAGGTTAGGGTGGGGGGTATTCGTAGGGCGCGGTTAGTATCGGCGTGGCTCCGATCTGCTAAAGACGCGGAGCGATCGAGAGAACGGAGAAGAACTTTGTCAAAACGAGTCCGGCATCCACCCCAGCCTCCCCCTCAAGGGGGGGAGGGGAAGAAAGGGAAGAGCAGGACGAAAAGCGCGTCAGTCGCTTACTCGTTGAAGGCCGCGACCAGCGCCGCGACCGGGCCCGCATGGCGGAAGGCCAAATTCTCGATGCGGCCTTCCTTGGCGGCGACGAGTTCGTCGCGCACGTCCGCGCGCTGATTCTTCTGCTCCTGGCGCCAGGCCGCGAACACCTTGGAGCGGTAGACCGCGAAATAGGCAGGGGTCCGGGAATGGTAGCTGCCGACCGCCTTGATCCAGGAATGCAGCTCGTCCTTCAGCGCCTTCAGGAACTGTGCCGCATAGGCGACGTTCTGGGCCGGATCGAAGGCGTCCTCGACGCTGTCGAAGGCATCGGCGTGGTACATGAGATTGACCTGCATGCAGCCGACATCGATGCTTTTCACGCCGCGCTTGCGCAGCTTCTTCACCTCGGCGATCGCCGCGGCCTTGGTCGGCAAATAGCGCCCTTGTCCCTCGGCCATGACGGTCCAGGGCCAGGCAATTCTTGCCGTGCCCTCGGGCGAGGTGCGGCCGGATTCGATCTTGGAAATGGCATGGAGCAGGAGGCTCGGGATCTGCTCGGCCGCCTCGACCTTGCTGATCTCGGTCGAGCAGAGCTTCCAATCGTCAGACGGCAGGCCGGCCGTGTCGGCGGGGCTGTCAGGCGCGGTTTCGGCCGCGGTATCGGGGGCGGTGGGGGCCTGGCTGGCCGCGGCGGGACGCGCCAGCAGCGCCAGGGCGAGCATCAGGCTCAGCGCAACGGCGCTTCTCCAGGCTGTCCGGCGGTCGGCGGTGGGCGTTTTCATCGCTCTCCTCGGTCGTCGGTTTCGACGGGCCCTTCGGGGCTTCGCCGAAAAGAGAGCAAGATCTATGCCAGAAATGGGTTTCCAGCCCGTCAACGGGCCCGAAAGCCGGCTTTCAAACCCCGGGAAGAAAGCATTTCTGTTGCATCGCACAATCAATTCTAAGTGTGCGTCGGAACGTCGCATCTATTGGGAAATCAACATATTATTTTCACAATTCGACCATTGATTTCGGAACACCAAGGGGTCATATGTTGCGTTGCGAGATAAGGCTGTCCTGTCCCCCTGACAGCGCCTTTTCTCGCATGAACGCCTCATGGGCGTTTCCTCCCAGAACTTGGGCCGTGCCAACAGCACGGCCCTTTTTTTTGGCCGAGGCCCGGCTTGGCTAGCCAGCCGGGGGAGCCCTCGGACCGCCGGCATCTGCCGGGCCAGCCAGGTCACGCCAAGCTCGATGACCCGGTCGAGATGGCCCCGGAAGCCATGGGCGGCCCCGGGAATGACCTCCAGCCGCGATCCTGCCGGCAGATGCGCCATGCCCTGCCGCGCGAGCGCCAGCAACTGCCGCTCCTCCTCGTCGCCATCGCCATGGATGACGAGGACCGGACAGCGCAGCCGCCCCAACAGCGTCGGCTGATCGAGCGCCGCGAAATCCGCCAGCATCTGCCGGTCGATTACGATCCGGCCGCGCGACCGCCCCTCATGGACGATCGTCATGCGGCCGGTTTGCGCCAGCTCCGTCATCGGCGCGGCCGGGAAATAGTCTTCCCAGCGATAAGGGACGGGTCCGGTGCCGCCGCCCGTCAGCACCAGGGTCGCGATCCCCGCCGTGTCGGCCTGCAGACAGATCCGGCCGCCGAGGCTGTTGCCCCACAAAGCGAGGCGAACGAACCCCCGCGTCCGCATGAGCGCGATCGCGCATTGCAGATCGTCGACCTGCTTGGCCGCGGTCAGGCTGTCGTCGTCGCTCTCGCCGCAGCCGCTGAAATCGAAGGCGAGGGCGCTGTAGCCCGCCCGGTTCAAGGCGCGCGCGATCTTCGGAAAACGCCCATCCGAGTGGCGATCGTTCATGAAGCCATGCGCCATGATGACGGCGGCATCGCCGGCGGCGGGATAGAGATCGCCCACCAGGGTCAGATCGCGGGAATTCCTGAAGGTCAGCCGCTCCATGAGGATCGGCCGCGTCAGCGCACCGGCGGGGTGTCGTCGCCTTCGCCCAGCGCCAGCTGCATGATCACGCCATCGACCCAGCGGCCGAGCTTGAAGCCCACCGCGCGCAACACCGCCTGGCGGCTGAAGCCGAGGCTCTCATGCATATGGATCGAGGCGCTGTTGGCGGAATCGCCGATCACCGCCACCATCTGGCGCATGCCCAGTGCTGTCGCGCGGCGGATGACCTCGCGCATGGCGGCGCGGCCGAAGCCCTGGCCGACGGCGTCGGGTGCGACATAGACCGAATCCTCGACCGTGAAGCGATAGGCCGAGCGCGGGCGGAAGCTGTTGCAATAGGCATAGCCCTTGACCATGCCGTCGCGCTCCGCCGCGATATAGGGAAAGCCCCGCGCCTGGATCTCCTCGCGTCGCCGGTTCATCTCGTCCAGGTTCGGCGGCACCTCCTCGAAGGTGGCGAAGCTATGCAGCACGTGATGGGCATAGATCGCCTGCAGCACGGGCATGTCCTCAGGGCGCGCATCGCGCACCAGGATCGAGGAGGCGGGCGCCGTCTCGATACCGCTCATGCCGCGAAGGCCGTCCGTTCGAGCTGGGCGAGCTGCTCGATCAGCCGGCCGATCGCGCGCTGCAGGGCGGCGAAGCCGGGCCGCCGCTCGTAATTGGCCTCGTTCATATAGAGCGCGCGATTGACCTCGATCTGCAGCGTATGGACGCCCTCGGCGGGGCGCCCGTAATGCTGGGTCACATAGCCGCCGGCATAGGGCGCGTTGCGTTCGACGCGAAAGCCGTCGGCCTGGAAGATGGCCTCGACGCGATCGGTGAGCGCCGGGGCGCAGGAGCGGCCATGACAGTCGCCCAGCACGAAATCGAGCCGCCGGTCGCCGGCGTCGCGCTCCATCGGTCCGCCGATCGACGGCATCGAATGGCAATCGATCAACAGAACGTGACCGAAGCGCCGGCGCGAGGAGGCCAGCAATTCCTCGAGAGCCGCGTGATAGGGGCGCCAATAGCGGTCGAGCCGGGCCTCGGCCTCCGCCAGCGACAATTTCCGCGCGTAGATCTCTTCGCCGCTCGCCACCACCCGCGCGATGCTGCCCAGACCGGCCGCGACCCGCGGCGAGTTGACATTGGCGTTGGCGGGGAGGGGGTCGGAGAACATCGCCGGATCGAGCTCGAGGGCTTCGCGATTGGGATCGACGAAGACGCGCGGGAAGAGCGCGCGCAGCAGCGGCGCGCCATGCTCCGGTGCGGCTGCGAACAGCTCGTCCACGTAAGAGTCCTCGGAGCGGCGCAAGGTCAGCGGGTCGAGCCGCGACTGGGCGAGGAACTCCGCTGGATAGTCGCGACCGCTATGCGGCGACGAGAACACCAGCGGCACGGCCGGCGCGACCGGCGCCACGATGTCAATCACAGCCTCGCCGGACTTCCGATGGGCGGGAAGCGGGGCGGCCGGCTTGGCGCTCGCGGGTGCGGATTTCATAGACTGTGATTTAGTCGAAAAATCCGTCGCCTGCCATGGTTTGCATCGGGCCTTGCCGGTGTCGTGAAGGAGCGGCCCGGTCGCGCACCCCGCCGTCGGAAGCGCCCTTCCTGCCAGGAATGCGGGCCGGACCCTGCCGGAGCTACCCCTCGCCCTCGCCAAGATTTGCTGCTGAGCCAATCTGCCGCAATCGCCGAAAGCTGACGCAATCGCCCGAAAAGGAGCACAGCTCAAGGGGTTGGCCTCTCGTGATCGGGATATGCTAACCATTGCTTCAGGCTTGGCACCTATCCTGGACAACCCCGATCACGGGGGTTGGAGTTCCAATGGCGCGCATTCTATTGGCCGAAGATGACGATTCGCTGCGCGAGTTTCTCGCGAAGGCCCTGCGTCGTGCGGGTCATTGGGTCGAGGCTGCACCCGATGGCAGCGAGGCGGAATCGAAGCTCGACGGCAATGTGTTCGACCTGCTGCTGGCCGACGTGGTCATGCCCGGCATCGACGGCATCGAGCTGGCGCGCCGCGCCTCGGCGCGCGATCCCGAACTGAAGGTGCTGTTCATCACCGGCTTCGCCGCCGTGGCCCTGCGCCAGCGCGACGGGCTCCCGGGCGCGCCCCGCGTCCTTTCCAAGCCGTTCCATCTGCGCGATCTGGTGGCCGAGGTCGATTCGATTCTTGCTGCTTGAGGCCTTGCGGCCTCGGGGGCCTCGCCGCCTGAGGCCGTTCGCGGCCTCCTCCCCGGGACTTGCCAAGCGGCCCCGCGGGATGGTAATGCCACGCCTCTTTTCCGGGGTCGGACCTCGATCCCGTCGGACCGCACAGGCGAAAGCCTTCGGCCCGGACGGCTCCGGACAGTGAATGGGCGCGTAGCTCAGCGGGAGAGCACTACCTTGACATGGTAGGGGTCACAGGTTCAATCCCTGTCGCGCCCACCACTTCCCTCCGAAATCTTCATCTACCGTAAGCACGTCATGGCGCGTTCGCGATCCTGCGCCGACGATGGCTATGTCCGCAGCGCCGCGACGACGGCCGCGATGGCGCTGACAAGAGCCAAGGCGATGACCGTGATCCACCGAAGGGTCTGCTGACGGGCAGCGCGCCGATCGCGAAACGCGAGCCAATCCCGGACGAACCCGGCCGGCATATCGAACAGGACTGCCCGCTCGTCGGCGTGGTGCGCCTCATGATCGGCGAATATCGCCCGCACATTGTTCAGGCCGAGCCGCTCCAACTCGCAATGCCACTGCCAGGCATGCTCGCCGTTCGTCCATCTGTTCTCGAAAGGAAGGTGGTGCGCTTTCATCTCGGACCTCCGCCAGAGCGCATGAGGTCGGTTGCACAGGCGCCGGACGCTTCGACGGGCTCGATGCGCGGATCGGGTCCTGACGCCAAGAGGAACAGCCCGATCCGACCGCGATCGCTCATGGCGGCGCCTGCGGTTCGATGCGGCCAGCGCGACGCTCCGTCACCCGCTCCTCCGCGGCCGAGGCGGCGTCCTGCACGACGTGGCGGGTGCAACCCGCCATCCGGCCGCGGGTTCAGGAGAAACTTCCACGCCGGCGACGGAAATCGCGATCCGTCGAGGGGGGAAGCCGGTTGGGGATTTCATCCCCACGAGGGCAAACGGTAGGACTCGGCACGGCAGAGAGTCAACGGCACCTCATGACAGGCCAGATTGCCTGCCGCCGTTGACGGTCATGCTTTGTTGAGCCCGCACCGCGCCCCCAATATTTGGCGAGGCCGCGTTCGAAGCCTACCCGGCTTGCAGCAAGGCCACGCCACCTTGGCCGCCGTCGGTGCAGATGCTGACGATGGCCCGTTCGCCCGCCGGATGCTGCGCCAGTTCCTTGACGGCCTGGCTCAGGATCCGCGCGCCGGTGGCACCGAAGGGATGGCCGATGGCGACGCTGCCGCCATTGGGATTCAAGCGTTCGCGCGGGAAGCTGCCGAACTTGGCGTCGATGCCCGCTTTGGTCTTGAGAAACTCGGGGCTCTCGAGTGCCTTGAGATGGAACAACAGCTGGGCCGCGAAGGCCTCGTGGATCTCCCAGAGATGGATATCGGCATAGGTGAGGCCGTGGCGTGCGAGCAGCCGTGGGATGGCGAAGGCCGGCGCCATCAACAATCCCTCGACCCGGAAATCGACTGAGGTGATCTCCCAGTCGATCAGTCTGGCCTTGGGCGTGCCGGCCGGCAATTTCGCGAGACCCTTTTCCGAGGCGACCCAGAGGCCCGCGGCGCCATCGGTGAGCGGCGAGGAGTTGCCGGCGGTGAGGCTGCCCTTGCCGCTGGTCCGGTCGAAGGCGGGCGAGAGTCGGGCGAGCTTCTCGAGCGAGGTCTCCTTGCGCGGGATGGTGTCGCGTTTCACCGCGCCCACCGGAATCACGAGATCGTCGAAGAAGCCGCGCTCCCAGCCGGCGACCGAGCGCTTATGGCTTTCCAGCGCCCATTGATCCTGCTCGGCGCGGCCGATCTGCCAGTCCTTGGCGGTGATCTCGGTATGCTCGCCCATGCTCAGGCCGGTGGTGCGGTTGGCGATGCCCGGGATATAGAGCCGCACATCGCCGAGCTTGATGTCGCCCAGATGCGAGATCTTCTGGCCCAGCGAGCGCGCCTGCTGGAACTGGCGCATCCAGTCCGAGAGCTTCTGGCCGAGGCCGAATTGGATGCGGCTGAGGCTGTCGACGCCGCCCACCAGCGCCAGGTTGCGGGCCTGGCCGTCGATCATGCCTGCGGCCTCGAAGGCGCCGATCATACTGGTGGCGCAGGCCATGACGGTCGAGAAGGCGGGGATGGTCGGCGGCAGGCCCGCATCCATCAGCACCTCGCGCGCGAGATTGCTCCAGGTCAGGTTCGGCACGACGGCGCCCCAGACGGTGAAGTCCGGCAAGGCACCGCCGAGCTGAGCGACCATATGTTTGACCACGGGAACAGAGAGCTCGATCGCATCGAGCGAGGCGAGCGCGCCATCGACCTTGGAGAAAGGCGTGCGAACGCCGGCGGCAAGCCAGACATCGGGGCTGGAAGAGCTGCGCATGATCTTTCCCATGGGTCAGGAGAAAAGAAGGGAAGGGGGATTCGGAGGCGAAGGCTGGCGCCGTGGCGGCCTATTGTCCATAGCGTTCGGTGCGGATGAGGGCGGGCGCGATTCCCGCCGCGATCGCCGCGTCCGCGGCCGCCGAGACGAAGGGATTGGCGCCGCAGACGAAGACCCGCGATGGCAATGACGGCAATCGCTTCAGGAGATCCCCCATCATGGCGTCGTCGACGCGGCGCGCGAAATCGCCCTCCCGCCGAGGCTGGTCACGCGTCAGCGCCAGCGATAGAACGAAACCGTCGCGCCGGTCATGAAGCGCCTGCCGCCCCCTGTCCCGCTCAGGGTCCTTGCGCCTCGGCGCGAGAGACGAAGGGGGGCATCGATTCAATGCCCGCCGCCACCGCTGCCGACGCTGGTCTTCTTCAGGAAGAGGATGGTGAGCAGCGCCAGCACCAGGATAGCACCCTGCAGATAGAAGGCGTCGCTATAGCCCATGATCGAGGCTTCCTGATGCACGTCGCGGCCGATGGCAACGACGGCATTCTGCCAGGCGACCGCGCGATCGGAAATGCCGTGGGCGAGGAAATACCGGGTCAGATCTGCGAGGCGCTGGCGTGTCGCAGTGTCGAAC
>NZ_JBOHKS010000101.1:0-56685 GCF_050729195.1 Hypericibacter sp. | reverse complement strand
CCCCCCCCCCCCCCCCCCCCCCCGCGGCGCGCATTATGTTGCGATGGCAATGCGTGGGCCCATTGAATCGCTCCTGTTGAGAACGGCCCAAGGCGGTCCGACTCAAAGCTGGTTTCCGTTCGGCAAGTCCCGAGACAACTCTTGCGCCATGTCGGATCGCGCCGAATCCATTGGACCGACCCTGATCGAGCCATGCAACGAAGGACAATTCTGAGAGCCACAATTTCTCCAAACGCGACCTGAAACCCTGGTTTCCCGCCCTTCTCCCGCCTTCCGCGAACCGCCTTGACCGGCCGAAACCCGCCGACGCATTCTCCCCCGCGCCGGGACATTCGGGGACGGTCGCGACCGCCCCGGAACACCCCTCCCTCATCGCCCGGCCTGCGGCGCTGCGAACGGCGTCCGGGCCCGTACCTCGTCGGTCTTCAAGCGGCTTTCAGGAAAGAACCACTCGGATGAAATCGCATACCCAGGTCGCCGTGATCGGCGGTGGCGTCGTCGGCTGCAGCGTGCTGTACCACCTGACCAAGGCCGGCTGGAAGGACGTGGTGCTGATCGAGCGCGACCAGCTCACCTCGGGCTCGACCTGGCATGCCGCCGGCGGCTTCCACACCCTCAATGGCGATCCCAATGTCGCCAAGCTCCAGGGCTACACCATCGGCCTCTATGACGAGCTCGAGAAGATCTCGGGCCAGTCCTGCGGGCTGCACCGCTCGGGCGGGCTGATGCTGGCCGACACGCATGAGCGCATGGAATGGCTGAAGATGGCCCATGCCCGCGCGCGCTATCTGGGCCTCGAGACCGAGCTCCTGTCGGCGAAAGAGGCGCAGGCGCTGTTCCCGCTGATGGAGGCGAAGCATTTCGTCGGCGCCATGCTCGACAAGGCCGACGGCAATCTCGATCCCTCCGGCACCACCCATGCCTACGCCAAGTCGGCGCGCATCAACGGCGCCGAGATCTATCTCAAGACCCGCGTCGCGGCGCTCAAGCCCCGCAAGGACGGGAGCTGGGACGTCATCACCGAGCAGGGCAACATCCAGGCCGAGCATGTCGTCAATTGCGGCGGGCTCTGGGCGCGCGAGGTCGGCCGCATGGTCGGGCTCGAGCTGCCGGTGCTGGCGATGGAGCATATGTATCTCGTGACCGACGAGATGCCCGAGGTGGTCGCCTTCAACAAGGAGCGCGGCCACGAGCTGCCGCATGCGATCGACTTCAAGGCCGAGATCTATATGCGCCAGGAGCGCAGCGGCATGGTGCTCGGCACCTATGAGAAGGACTGCCGCCCCTGGCAGCCGCGCCAGACGCCCTGGGACTTCGGCACCGAGCTGCTGGCGCCCGATCTGGAGCGCATCGCGCCCTCGCTCGAGCTGGGCCACAAGCATTTCCCGGCCATGGCCAAGGCCGGCATCAAGCGCATCATCAACGGCCCCTTTACCTTCTCGCCCGACGGCAACCCGCTGGTGGGCCCGGTCCAGGGCCTCAGGAACTTCTGGTGCGCCTGTGCCGTCATGGCGGGTTTCAGCCAGGGCGGCGGCGTCGGCCTCGCCCTCTCGCAATGGATGGTCCATGGCGATCCGGGCTTCGATGTCTGGGCCATGGATATCGCCCGCTTCGGCGACTGGGCCACCCGCTCCTACACCAACGAGAAGGTGCGCGAGAACTATTCCCGCCGTTTCTCGATCCGTTTCCCGAACGAGGAGCTGCCGGCGGCACGCCCGCAGCAGACCACCTCGCTCTATGACGTGATGATCGCGCAGGGCGCGGTCATGGGCGACAGCTGGGGCCTCGAGACGCCGCTCTGGTTCGCGCCCAAGGGCGTCGAGCCCAAGGACATCGTCTCCTTCCACCGCTCGAACGATTTCAAGCATGTGAAGGCCGAGTGCCTGGGCGTGCGCAACGCGGTCGGCGTCACCGAGATCGCCAATTTCGCGAAGTACGAGTTCAAGGGACCCGGCGCCGAGGCCTTCCTGTCGCGGCTCATGACCAACAAGATGCCGCGCGCCGGCCGTCTGATCCTGACGCCGATGCTCAATCCGGAAGGAAGACTGATCGGCGACTTCACGATCGCCAAGGCCCAGCCTGACAAGAACGGCGACGGGCGCTTCATCATGTGGGGCTCGAGCCAGGCGCAGAAATACCATATGCGCTGGTTCGAGAAGCATCTGCCAGCCGACGGCTCGGTCCAGATCCATCGCTACGATATGGGCCTGGTCGGGCTTTCGATCGCGGGGCCGAAATCGCGCGAGCTGCTGCAGCGCCTGACCGACGAGGACGTCTCCAACGCCGCCTTCAAGTTCATGGATCACCGCTCCATCGACATCGCCAACCTGCCGGCCATGATCAACCGCGTCACCTATTCGGGCGATCTCGGCTACGAGATCTGGGTGGCGCCCGAATATCAGCGCCGCCTGTTCCTGGCGATCCACGAGGCCGGCAAGGATCTGGGGCTGATCAATTTCGGCATGCGCGCCCTTCTCTCGCTGCGCCTCGAGAAGAATTTCCCGACCTGGTATCGCGAGCTGCGGCCGATCTACGGGCCGTTCGAGGCGGGCCTCGACCGTTTCGTCGATCTCACCAAGAACGACTTCATCGGCCGCGAAGCAGCGGTGAAGGAGAAGGAGACCGGCGGCAAGCTGCGCCGCGTGACCATGGTCGTGGAGGCGTCGGATGCCGACGTGCTCGGCGACGAGCCGATCTGGCACAAGGGCCAGGTGATCGGCTGGGTCACCTCAGGCGGCTACGGCCATTATGTCGACAAGTCGCTGGCCCAGGGCTATGTGCCCAAGGAACTCGCCACCGATACCGCCAGGAGCGCCTTCGAGATCGAGATCCTGGGCGAACGCCGCAAGGCCACGATCATCACCGACCCGCTGTTCGATCCGGAGGCGAAGCGGATGCGCGGCTGACGAGCGGCACGGCCCCGATGCTGAAACGGCTGACGGTCCCCGCGCTGCTGCTGTCGCTATTCGTGGCGGCAGCGCCGGCCTGGGCGGCGGAGACGCTCGACGCCACGCCGCGCACCGCGGTGATGTCGGCCTATCAGCCGGAATGGGTGCTGCTCCAGTCCGAGCTGCAGGGCCGGAAGGACTACGTCGTCAACGGAACGGTGTTCGCGACCGGCACCCTCGAGGGCAAGCCGGTGCTGTTGTTCCTCAGCGGCATCAGCATGGTCAATGCGGCGATGACGACGCAGCTGGCGCTCGACCATTTCACCGTCGATCGGATCGTCTTCTCCGGCATCGCCGGCGGTGTCGATCCGGATCTCACGATCGGCGACGTGGTCGTTCCGGAACAGTGGAGCGAATATCTCGAGGCCGTGTTCGCCCGCGAGAAGGACGGAACCTACGAGCTGCCGGCTCATGCCGACAAGCCGCCGTCTCATTTCGGCATGATCTTTCCGCAGCCCGTGAAGATCATCAATGGCGACGCGACCGAGAAGCGGAACTGGTTTCCCGTCGACCCGGCGCTCCTGGCCGTCGCCAGGACCGTCGCCAGCGCAACTGTCTTGCAAGACTGCGCGGGACAGAAATGCCTCGGCCACCAGCCGAAGATCGTGGTCGGGGGCAACGGAGTTTCGGGCCAGGCCTTCGTCGACAACAAGGCGTTCCGGGAATATGCGCGAAGCGCGTTCGCGGCCGAGGTCCTCGACATGGAATCCGCGGCGGTCGCCCATGTCGCCTATGTCAACGCCAAGCCCTTCATCGCCTTTCGCAGCCTCTCGGACCTCGCCGGCGGGGGAGAAGGCGAGAACGAGATCGGCACGTTCTTTCAGCTGGCGTCCGACAATGCGGCGAAGGTCGTGAGGGCGTTCCTGAAAGCGTTGAAGTAGATATGATCGCTGCGCTCTACTTCGAAGCTTCGAGCGCGCCCTTCGATCAGCGCCGCATTCAATCCTGAAACACCCCTCCCCCTACCTCCTCCCGCAAGGGGAGGGGGGAGGGGTGGGCCGGCTCTATCTCACCACGTCATACCCGACCGGCAAAGCCGCGTCGGTGAACCACTCCCAGATCGAGTGGGCGAAGGTGCGCATCGCGTAGATCTCGTAGCGGTCGGCGGCGCTGCGATGGACCAGGACCGGTGTGTGATGCAGGCCGGTCAGCGCGAACTGGCCGACCTTAAAGACATTCGGATCGAAATCGAGCGGGATGCCCTTGGCGAGCACCTCGCGCGCAGATGCGCCCTCGATGAAGATCCGCGTGCGGCTGTGGGAGAGCGGCAGGATCGAGCCGATCGTGGGCGCCACCGCCTGAGACAGCCGCGCGGCAAGGTCGTCCTTCTCCGGTCCCACGATCCAGAAATGCTCGGGGCCCACGCGCATGATGGTGCGGCCTTGCGCCGAGACACCGTCGCCGACCTTGGCCGGCAGGCCCGCGCCCAACTGCGAAGCCAGCGCCGCCTCGAATGAAGCCGCCTGGTCCGGAAAGCCCGAGGCCTGCACCAGCGACCAGCCGCGGACCTCGCCCAGCGCCACGCCCCGCTCGCCCTTGGCGCCTTCATGCCCGCCCTGCTGCAGGTCCTTCTCCAGCGCCGATCGCCGCTCAAGCATAGAGACGCTCCCCCTTGGGATCGATGAAGTGCGGCGAGACGATGCGCGCGCGCACCTGCTCGTTCTTGATCGGATAGGCGCAGAGGATCTCCGCACCCTCGTGCTTCAGCCCGCCCTTGAAGAGGCCGAGCGCGATATATTTCTTCAGCTCGTTCGACCAGGTCACCGAGGTGATATAGCCGCGGCCATGGCCCTCGATCCTGTCGTCCTTGAGGAACAGGATCGAGCCGCCACGCAGCCGCTTGTCGGATTCGAGGCATTCGATCCCGACCAGGCTCCAGCGATCCGGCGCCTGCATCTCAGGGCGGAAACGCAGCTCCTTGCCGATATAGGCCTTCTCCTTGCCGGCCATCTTGCCCAGCCCGAGGTCGTCGAGCGAGGTGCGGTGATCGAGCTCGAGCCCGGCCACATGGCCCTTCTCGATGCGCAAGGAGGCCAGCGCCTCGAGGCCGTAGGGCTTGATGCCCAGGGGCGCGGCTGTTTTCAGGATATGCTCCCACAGCGCCACGCCATGATCGGCCGGCGTATAGACTTCGTAGGCGAGCTCGCCCGAGAAGCTGAGCCGGATCAGCCGCACCGGCACGCCGTCATGGGTGAATTCGAGCGCGCCCATATAGGGCAGCCGGTTGTCGCCGACCTCGACACTGGGGAAGGCCAGCGCCAGCGCCTGGCGCGCCTTGGGGCCCGAGACCGCCATGGCGGCCCATTCGTCGGTCAATGACGCGACATGCACCTTGAGTTCGGGCCAGGCCGCCTGCAGCAGGAACTCGACCCAGGACATGACCTCGCCGGCCTGCGCCGTCGTGGTGGTCATGAAAAAGCGCGTCTCGGAAAGCCGCGTGGTGGTGCCGTCATCCAGCACCAGCCCGTCATCGTTCAGCATCACGCCATAGCGCGCCTTGCCGACCGGCAGCTTGGCGAAGCCGTTCACATAGATACGGTTGAGGAATTCGGCCGCGTCCGGACCCTGCACGTCGATCTTGCCGAGCGTCGAGACGTCGGCGATGCCGACGCCATGACGGACAAGATCCATCTCCTTCACATAGGCCGTGGCCGCGTCATTGCCGGCCCAGTCGTAGTACCAGGCGCGCAACCAGGGCCCGGCCGGCGTCATGCGGCCGCCATTCGCCAGATGCCAGTCATGCAATGGCGAGAGACGGACGGGCCGGAAATGATGGCCGACGCTGCGCCCGGCGATGGCACCCAGCGCCACCGGCGAATAAGGCGGCCGGAAGGTCGTGGTGCCGGCCTCGGGGATCGTCACGTCGCGCAAGCCCGCCATGATGGCGAGCGCGTTGATGTTGCTGGTCTTGCCTTGGTCGGTCCCCATGCCGAGCGTGGTGTAGCGCTTGAGATGTTCGACCGACTGATAGCCTTCCTGATGCGACTGCGCGATGTCCTTGACCGTCACGTCGTTCTGGAAATCGACGAAGGCCTTGCCATGGGCGCTCGATTTCACTTCCCATTGCGGGGCGATGGCATAGCCGCCCTCGCCTTCGATCGCGGGCGAGGCAGGCTTGGCGGCGCTGATCGAATGACCGGCAAAGGAGGCGGCCTTGGCGCCCGCTTCTGCGCCTTCGCCGATCGCGGCATCCAGCGCCAGCGTGCCGATGACGGCACCGGCGCCGAACTGACCCCTGGCGAAGCCGCCCGGCACGAAGGCCGCGATCGCCTCGCGATAGACCGGCTTGATGCCGCCATGCGAGGTCAGATGCACCGCCGGCGACCAACCGCCTGACATGCAGACGAGATCGCAGGGACGCAGCTCGCCCGACGATGCCCGGCCGACCGGCCCCAGCCGCGCCGCCTTGACCAACTTGCCACCCTCGACATCGAGAATGGCGTTGCCGGGGCGAAGCTCGATGCCATGGCGCGCGGCAATGGCCTGCAGGCCCTGACCGATCTCGCCGCGCAGATCGGCGATGGTGACCTTCAGCCCCGCCGCCGCGAGATCGAAGGCCGCGCGATAGGCGCTGTCATTGTTGGTGGCGACGATGACGCGCTTGCCGGGCGCGACCGCGAAGCGGTTGAGATAGCTGCGCGCCGCCGAGGCCAGCATCACGCCCGGACGGTCGTTGTTGGAGAACACCAGCGGCCGCTCGATGGCGCCGGTCGCGAAGACGACGGCCCGGGTCCGCAGGATGGTGACGATCTGGCGCGCTTCGCCCTTCTTGGGATCGGGCGAGAGATGATCGCGCCGCTCGATCAGCGCGACGGTGTTGCCGTCATAGACGCCGAAGGCCGTGCTGCGGGTGAAGATGCGGACGTTCGGCAGGGCACCGAGTTCGGCCTTGCGCTCCTCGATCCAGCTCGCCCCGGGGCCTTCGCTCGGCTCCGACAGCAGGCTGCCGCCCAGCTCGGAATCCTGTTCCGCCAGCACCACGCGGGCGCCGCTGCGCCCGGCCGTCAAGGCCGCCGCCAAGCCCGCGGGGCCGGCACCGATCACCAGCACATCGGTGAAATCGTGACGGGTCTCGTAGCGATCGGGATCGGGGGCATAGGTGCCCTCGCCCAATCCTGCCGCCTTGCGGATATAGGGCTCGTAGACCATCCAGGAGCCGCGGGTCGGCCCCATGAAGGTCTTGTAGTAGAATCCCGCCGTCAGCAGCGGGGCCGCCAGCGAGTTCACCGCCATCAGGTCGAACTCGACCGAGGGCCAGCCATTCTGCCGGCGCGCCACGATTCCTTCGACCAGCTCGGTCATGGTCGCGGGGATGTTCGGTTCCTGCCGTCCGCCCTCGCCCAAGGTCAGGAGGCCGTTCGGCTCCTCGATGCCGGCGGCCATCAATCCGCGCGGGCGGTGATATTTGAAGCTGCGGCCGACCAGCGCCACGCCGTTGGCCAGCATCGCCGAGGCCAGCGTATCGCCTGCGAAGCCATTGATCCGCGTCCCGTCGAGCGTGAAGGAGCGCGGCAGGCTGCGATCGATCCGTCCGCCTTGCGGCAGACGATGCGAATTGCCCCTCATCATCGGCCGGCCCCGCCCTTGGGCGCGGCATCGCGCGCGGGCCTGGCGACACCGGGAGCGTTGGTCGCCGTGTCGCGCTCCAGCACCAGCCATTGCCGGCAGCCCAGCACATGCTGCCAATATTCGCGATGCAGCCCTTTGGGATTATCGAACAGGAAAACATGGTCATGCCAGGTCTTCAGGTCGCCCGTGCCATGTGCCGGCCGCGCCTTGCTCGCATCGCTGCCATAGCGGAACTCGGAGTAGTCGCGCTCGCCGCACCAGGGGCAGGTGATTCTCAGCATTCTCGAGGAGCCTTACTGCTTGTAGTTCCAGTTGCCGGCGCCATGATCGTCGAGCTCGGCACCCTTCTCGAAACGGTCGAGGCTGAAGCAGCGATTGAGCTCATGCTCCTCGCCCTTCGCGATCGTGTGGGAGAAGGTCCAGCCCGAAGCCGGGATGGCCTTGAAGCCCTGATAGCACCAGCCGCCATTGAGATAGAGATCGGGCACCGGCGTGCGGCCGATGAAAGGCGAGCCGTCGGGGGTCATGTCCATGATGCCGGCCCAGTGGCGCAGCAAGCGCAGCCTCGACACAGCCGGGATCAGCGAGACCGCGCATTCCGCGACGCCCTGGATCTTCGGGAGCTGGCCGCGCTGGGTATAGTTGTTGAAGCCGTCGATATGGCCGCCGAACACCAGGCCGCCCTTGTCCGACTGCGAGATATAGAAGAGCTCGGCGCCGAAAGAGACGACGTGATGGATCAGCGGCTTGATCGGCTCGGAGACGAAGGCCTGCAGCAGATGACTTTCGACCGGCAGCCGCAAGCCCGCCTTGGCCGCGACATGCGAGCTGTGGCCCGCAACCGCGATGGCGGTCTTGCCGGCGCGGATGGGACCCTTGGTCGTCTCGACACCCGTGACCTTGCCCTGCTCCATGCGGAAGCCGGTGACTTCGCAATTCTCGATGATATCGACGCCGAGATCGCTGGCGGCGCGCGCATAGCCCCAGGCGACGGCATCGTGGCGCACCGTGCCGGCACGCTGCTGGAACAGGGCACCCACGACAGGAAAGCGCGCGGCGTCGCTGTAATCGAGATAAGGCAGCAGCTTCATGACCTGGCCGCGATCGAGCAACTCCACATCGATGCCATGCAGCCGCATGATGTTGCCCTTGCGCGCCAGCACATCCATCTGTGACGGATTATGGGCCAGGCCGACCTGGCCGCGCTGCGAGAGCATCACGTTGAAGTTGAGGGTGTGGGACAGACCCTCCCAAAGCTTCAGCGAGAACTCGAAGAAGGGCGTGTTGCCGCCGATCATGTAGTTCGAGCGCACGATTGTCGTGTTACGCCCGACATTGCCCGAGCCGATATAGCCCCGCTCGATCACCGCGACATTCTTGATGCCGTGATTGGCCGCCAGATAGAAGGCCGTGGCCAGCCCGTGCCCGCCGCCGCCGATGATGACGACGTCATAGCTCGGCTTGGGCGCCGGCGACCGCCAGGCACGGGGCCAAGGGCTCGAAGGAAGGAGGGCGTGGCGGAGAAGGGAGAGGGCCGAATAGCGTTTTGCCAAGGCGGGAAACCCGAACTGATGCTTTAGCGCGGGGATGATAGGGACATGAGAGACGCGCCGGCTGTCAATAGCGACGGGCATTAGCGACAGGGCGTCGCCAAACCCCTCATTTTCAGGGGGCGACGCCGCCCTCCGGCCAGGCTATGTCCGGCCGGGACCCCCGGCGGGGCCGCGGCCTCCCCAACGACGCGCCAACCCGGCCTTGAGCAGCCGTCCGCCCTTGGCGGCCGTCCGTTTCAAGGTCAGCGTGTCGAGCTCCTCCCGGATCGCCTCCCGGGCCAGCGCATCGGCGGCCTGGCGCCAGATCGCCTCCCGAAATCCGGGCTCCTCGAATCGGGCCCGCCAGGCGGCCAGCTCGTCGGCCCGCTCCCGGTCCGTCAGGTTCGGCCGGGCGCTGCTGGCCGTGCAGATGCAGGTCGGCACCATGGCCGATCGGGCCCGGCACCAGGGCTCGGCCAGGAATTGCCGCCACATATAAAGGTCGGTCCAGGGGAACTCGGGCGGGGTGGTACGCCAGCCGTGGGGCAGCTTCCGGTAGGCTTCCAGCGTATGGCCGGCGAAGGTGAAATCGAACCGGTTGAAGAGCTGTGTCAGCATCAGCCGGCGGAATTCGGGATTCTCCAGATCGGCCGGCAGGAACCGCAGAGCGCCGTCCTCGTCGATGCCGATATGGAGCGTGTGGCCGAAATCGACCTCCCGCAGCAACCGGTCCAGGGTCTCGAGATGTTGTGGCATCCAGGCATCGTCATCGCCGAGATAGGCGACGATCCGGCCGGTCGCTTGTTTCAGCGCCTCGTGGCGATGGATCTCGCCCTTGCGCGGCCCCTTCGGAAAATCGAAGAAGCGGATCCGGTGATCGGCCGCGCCCAGCTCGCGCATCATCTCGCGCGTGGCGTCGCCGACACCGTCGCCCACCACGAACAGCTCGAAATCCTGCAGGGTCTGGCTCTGCGCGCCGGCGATCGCGTGGCGCAACGGCGCCACATGATTATGGGTCGGGATCAGGATGGTGGCGGCCGGCATCGAGATCGGGTCAGCGCCTCATGAGCGGGAAGGCACTCCGCCTGCCGCCTCGAACTCGCGCAACAGGATCTCGAAACCGGGAAGATCGGCATCGCGCGGCAGCAGGATCGGATCGGGCGACGGCCAGTCGATCTCCAGAGCAGGATCGTCGAAGCGGCATCCGGCCTGATCGACACCGTCGTAATAGGCGCTGAGGCCGTAGAGATAAGTGACCGGGTCATGGGCATAAATGCCATGCGCCACACCGGGCGGGATGATCAGGACCTGGGGCACCTCGCCATCCGCCTTGAGCGTCATGCCGCGTCGGAAGCTCGACCTGTTGCGGCGCAGATCGGCCAAACCGATCGTCGCCTGGCCACCGACGACGACGATATAGTCGGTGCGCAGCCGGTGCACATGCACCCCGCGCAAGACGTGGCTTCTCGTATTGATGAAATCCCACTGCACCGGCCGCGCTGCCAGTTCCCAGGAGTCGCGGTGAATTTCGCAAAGACTGCCGCGCAGATCGCGGGCAGGCATCAGGGGGCGCAGTCGAACGCCGGCGATGGCGACAGGCTTCACTTTCACATCGACGTCCGTCGAATCGACGTCGCTGACGAGATCGCCCACTCTTATTCCCCTGCAATTGGCCGCGCCATCCCCTGCGCGACAACCACGGAACTTCCGGCTATCCCCTCAGTTAGACTACCGCTTTCGCCCACCGCTGCCCAGCCGCCCGTTCCTGATCACTGGACCCGTGACTTCCGGCCGTCTATCCGGTCATTCTTGGCTGACCGTCGCTCAACCGCCTCGGAGAGATCGTTCTGGCTGTCAGCCTTGACGTCACCACCGACATCGCCAAGCGGACGGCGCGGTCCCTGATGCGGCCGCGGAAGATCGCGGCCGTTCTTTGTGCGGTCCTGCTCGGGCTCGGCCTTGCCCCGTCGGCCCGGGCCGACGATCTCGAGGACGGAACCTTCAATGTTGTCCTCGAGAACGACCTCTTCGCCGGCTTCGACCATGACTACACCAACGGCATCCAGGTCTCCTGGACCTCCGGGAAGGACGACGCCCCGTCCTGGGCGGTCGACGCCGCCCGCTGGCTCCCCTTCTTTGCCAACCACGGCGACGTCCGGGTCACTTATGGCATCGGCCAGAGCATGTACACGCCGGACGACATCACGCTTTCCGACCCTCCCGCCGACGACAGGCCCTATGCGGGTTGGCTCTACGGGTCGATCGGCCTGACGGAAGAGACAGGGACGCGGCTCGACCAGCTGCAATTGCAACTCGGCATGGTCGGGCCCGCCTCGCTCGCCGACAAGGCCCAGACCTGGATCCATGGGATCATCGGCGCTGACAAGCCCCAAGGCTGGGACCATCAGATCAACAACGAGCCTGGAATCGTCCTCACCTATCAGCGCAGCTGGCGCGCCTTCGTGTCCGGCGACATCTGGGGTTTCTCCTTCGATGCCACCCCCCATCTCGGCGGCGCGGTCGGCAATGTCTTCACCTACGCCAATGGCGGCGCCACCTTCCGGTTCGGCTGGAACCTGCCGAACGATTACGGTCCGCCGCGCATCGAGCCCAGCCTGCCGGGCTCCGGCTTCTTCGAGCCCCAGGGCGATTTCGGCTTCTATATCTTCGCCGGCCTGGAGGGGCGGCTGGTGGCACGAAACATCTTCCTCGACGGCAATACTTTCGAGGACAGCCGCAGCGTCAACAAGAACCCCCTGGTCGGCGACGCGCAGGTCGGGATCGCCTTCACGATCCGGGCCGCGCGCCTGGCCTATACCCATGTCTTCCGCACGCCGGAGTTCGAGGGCCAGAACGACGCCGACAAATTCGGCGCGCTCAGCCTGTCGCTCCGCTTTTGACACTGGCGGATCGGTTGATCTCCCCCTGGGCCCGCCTTAGACTCGGGGCCAACGTCGCAACGGCATTGGATTCAGGGAGAGCATCGCCCGTGGCCGCCCTCAGGAAAGAGAGTCCCAACGCGGGCCTCATCGTCATCGATCTGCAGAACGATTTCTGCCCCGGCGGCGCGCTCGCCGTCACCGGCGGGGACGAGATCGTGCCGCTCGTCAACCGGCTCATCGGTTCCTTCGAGCATGTGGTGTTGACACAGGACTGGCATCCCGCCGGCCATTCGAGTTTCGCCTCGACTCATGACGGACAGGCGCCCTTCTCCGCGGTCCAGATGTCCTACGGCTCTCAGACGCTCTGGCCGGATCACTGCATCCAGGGCACGACCGGCGCCGAATTCCACCCGGAACTCGCCGGGACCAAGGCCGAGCTCGTCATCCGCAAGGGCTTCCGCCGGGCGATCGACAGCTATTCCGCCTTTTACGAGAACGACCGCAAGACCCCGACCGGCCTCGCCGGTTATTTGCGCGAGCGCGGCCTGACCAAGCTGGCCCTGGTCGGCCTCGCGACCGATTTCTGCGTCGCCTATTCGGCGCTGGATGGCGCGCGCCTCGGTTTCGAGACGACGGTGCTGCTGGATGCCTGCCGCGCCATCGATCTCAATGGCTCGATGGCGACGGCCCGGCGGCAGATGCAGCTGGCGGGCGTCAATCTGGGCGAGGCCGCGCGGCTGGTTGCCTAAGCCCCTCGGGGCATCAGGCTGACCGCAACCCGACCCCGACATAACGCTGTAGGGGCGTTGGATCGGATCGGAGGCCGGCGACATCGCTGGTCTGCTTCACGGTGCCATTCTCGATGAAAGCGACCCGGTCCGCGACCGATAAGGCCGCCTCGACCCGCTGCTCGACCAGGATGGTGGCCACGCCCTGCGTCTTTAGCAGCCTGACCGTGTCGAGGATGGTCGCGATCATGCTGGGCATCAGCCCCTCGGTCGGCTCGTCCAGCAGCAGGACGCTCGGCTCCAGGCAAAGCGCCCGAGCGACGGCCAGCATCTCCTGCTCGCCGCCGGAGAGCGTCCCGGCGGCTTGAGCGAGACGCGCCTTCAGGACGGGGAACAGGGCCAGGACGCGCTCGCGCACCGAGGCCCCCCGGTCGCGGGTCATGAGGCCGATCGTCAGATTCTCCTCGACCGTCAGCTCCGCGAACAGGCGGCGGCCCTGCGGCACATAGGCGATGCCGCGGCGCGGGATCTCATGCGCCGGCAGGCCGCTCAGCTCGACCTCGCCGAAGAGCACCCGCCCCGAGCGCGGCTTGATCAGGCCCATGATGGTCTTGAGCGTCGTGGTCTTGCCGGCGCCGTTGCGACCCAGGAGACACAGCACCTCGCCCGGCGCCACGCTCAGCGAGAGATCTCGCAGCACTTGGACGCGCCCATAGAAGCAGCTCACGGCATCGAGGGTGAGGGTCATGTGCCGAGATAAGCCCTCTGCACCTCGGGATTCGCCCTGATCTCGGCCGGCGTCCCTTCGGCCAGGATCGCGCCGTTGTTCATCACCGTGACGCGGTGGGCCAGCTCCATCACCACCGGCATGTTGTGCTCGATCAGCAGCACGGTCGCTTCCTCGGCGATCTCGCGGATCAGCGCGCAAAACCCGACGATCTCTTCTTCGGAGAGGCCTTGCGTCGGCTCGTCGAGGATCAGGAGCTTGGGCGCCAACGCCAGCCCGATCGCCACCTCGAGCAGGCGCTGATGGCCATAGGGCAAGGTCGAGGCCAGGACGGGCCCGCGCCCGGCCAGCCCGACCTGCGCCAATGTCGCCTCGACCTTCTGCGCGAGTTCATCCGCGCCGGCGCCTCTTGGCAGCTCGCGCTGCGCCGCCAGGGCCACATTGTCGAAGCAGGTCAGGTTCTGGAAGACGCTGGTGATCTGGAAAGTATAGGCGATGCCGCGCTCGACCCGCGACCAAGGGCGCAAGTCGGTGATGTCCTCGCCCTCGAACAGCACGCGGCCCGCGCTGGACTGGATCCTCCCGCAGATCATGCCGACCAGCGTGGTCTTGCCGGCGCCGTTGGGTCCGATCACCGCACGAATCTCGCCGCGCTTCACCGACAGATCGACCGCGTCGACCGCGCGCAGGCCGCCGAACCGGCGGCTCAAACCTGCCGTCGTCAGCAGCGGCGCTTCCGGTCCATTCACGGCAGCCATGGCAGCCATTTCTGCCGGAGAGCGCCGAGGATGCCCTTCGGAAACCAGAGCACCAGCAGCACCAGCGCCACGCCGACGATCAGCATATAGCTCGAGGTATATTCGCTGGAAATATCGATCAGATAATACATCAAGGCCGTGCCGAGCAGCGGCCCCAGGATCGTGCCCTGCCCGCCCAGCAGCACCCACAGCAACGGCAGGATCGAATACTGGATGCCGGCGAAGGTCGAGCCGACATAGGAGAAGAGCAGCGCGTAAGTGGCGCCGGCCGCCGCCGACAGCGTGCCCGAGAGCGCGAGCGAGCCCAACTTGTAGCGGAAGCTGTGATAGCCCAGCATCACGGTCCGCGCCTCGTTCTCGCGGATCGCCACCAGCACGCGGCCGATGCGCGAGCGGACCAGGAAGAGCGAGACCAGCAGGCTGATGGTGAACAGCAGCAGCGCCAGATTGTAGCGGATCGGCGGCGAGACCAGGGTGAGCGGTCCGTCCTCGCTGCCCGTATCCCAGCTCCAGGCGCTCAGATCGATGACGAAGCCCTGGTCGCCTTGGGTGATCTCGTTGAAATAGAGCGTCAGGAGGAAACAGGCCTGGGCGAACATCAAGGTCACGATCATGAAGGAGACGCCGCTGGTGCGAAGCGCGATCATGCCGACGAGGAGCGAAAGGGCGAGGCCTGCGACGAGGCCGACCAGGAAGGCGGAGAGCGGATCGAGTCCCAGATAATAGGCGCTGAGGCCCGCGCCATAGAGACCGGCCGCGAAGAACATCGCATGGCCGAGGCTCATCAGGCCGGTGTAACCCAGCAGCAGGTTGTAACCCATGGCGTAGCTCGCCAGGATCATGATCCGGCTCATATTGGTGTGGTCATAGGCCGGCAGGAGGAACTGCAGCGCGAACAGCGCCGTGATCACGCCCAGATGCAGCCAGAGCGGCCGCCGATCCGTGTGACGCGCTGCAGCGACCGGTGCAACGGCCAGGCTCATCGGGCACTCCGGGCGAACAGCCCTTCCGGCCGGAACACCAGCACCAGCGCCACCAGCAGGGTCGCGATGATCTTGGAGAGCGTGCCGGAGAAGAAGACCGAGATCATCCCGTCGGAAAGCCCGATCACGATGGCCGCGATCACCGTGCCGCGCAGGCTGCCGAGCCCGCCGACGATGACCGTGATGAAGGAGAGCAGCAGCGGATCGAGCCCCATCAAGTAATGGGCCTGCTGGATCGGCACGATCAGCACGCCCGCGACCGCCGCCAGCATCGCGCCCAGCGCGAAGATCATCGAATAGACATGGGCGACGGGGATGCCGAAATTCTGCGCGGTTTCGCGATCGAACTGCGTCGCCCGCATGACGAGGCCGATGCGCGTGCGCATCAGCAGGAACCAGGTCAGCAGCAGCAGCGCCGCCGAGGCCGCGACCACCACCAGCTTGTAGCCGGAATAACCGAACCAGGGGAACAGCACCCGGAAGCTGATCGGGGGCTCGACCGGATGGGCATCGGGCCCATAGAAGGTCAGCACCAACTGCTGGATGATGTAGAGCATGCCGATGGTGGCGACGATGGTTGCCTCGGGATTGTAATTGAGCCGGGCCAGGACCAGCCGGTCGGCGCTCCAGGCGATGGCGCCCACCACCAGCGGGCTCAGGATCAGCGCCAGCAGGAACCCCAGCGCCGGGATGCCCGGCACCAGGCTGCTGAAGCCATAGGCCAGCACCGCCCCCAGCATGAAGAACTCGCCATGCGCCACATTGACGATGCGCATGACGCCGAACACCAGCGACAGCCCCAGCGCTGTCAGCGCCAGCACGAAGGCGGCGACGGTTCCTTCCAGGAAGGCCAGGAGAAGATGGGGGCCGAGACTCATGTTCGGATGCAGGGAGGCGTGATGATCCGTTTCGGCCCGTTGCTCGGGATCATTGGCCCACGAATCACGAAAGCTTCCCCCTCACCCTACTCTCTCCCCCCGCTCCGCGTGAGGAGAGGAAGATAACTTCTGAAAGCTCGGCGTCGGCTTCACCATATTCTTTCCTCTCCCCCTCCTTGGAGGGGGAGAGGGTAGGGTGAGGGGGAGCCGCTCCGGTCGCCGAAACAAGCCGCACAATCAACGTCGAACGCCCGCGGCCAACCGCGTCAGAGCGGCTTGGTCGTGTAGTCCGTTTCGGGCGGATAGAGCCCGTCCTGGATCGCGGTCTTATGGACGACGTTCAGCCTGCCGCCCTCGACCTCCGAAATGTATTGGTGGCCGTAGCACTGGTGGAGCTTGCCGTTGAAGGTCTTGTCGCCCTGGGGATGTTCGTCGCCCTCGGGGAAGACCGTCATCGCCTCGACCGCCTGGATCAGCATGCCTTTGTCATGGAAGGTCGGCTTCTGATAGCCGCTCTTCTCCATGCCGGCCTTGATGACATAGAGCGTCTCCCAGCAGCCGAACATGTGGGAATAGGTCGAGACTTCCTTCGGATCGGCAGTCGAGGCGCCATTGCCGTCGACACCGACCGCGGCGCGGTAATGTTTGTCGAAATCGGTCTGGTCCTGCTGGGCGTAGCGCGGATAGGCCTCCCAGAAATAGGTGCCGTCCAGATATTCGAGGCCGGGACTCTTCAGGTCGGTGGCTTCGAGCGAATCGATGAAGCCGAAGATCTGCGGCCGGGTCGAGCCGAAATGGTCGCCCATCTCCTTGACGAAGGTGAGCACGCCGGGGCCGACCATCACGTGATAGATGACCTCGGTGTCGACCGGGATCTGCGCGAAATATTTCGAATAGGAGGTCTCGGTCGGCGCCACCGGAATGAGCGCCGAGATCGAGCCGCCCTGCTCCTTGATCGCGGCCGAGAAGAAGTCGCGATGGTCATAGCCGAACGCATAGTCCGGATAGATCATCGACACCTTCTTGCCGAGATTGTTCGCGATCCAGGGCGCCATCGAGATCACCTGCGATTTCACATCGGTGATGCCGGGTTGGAAGGTGTAGCGGTTCAAGGCACCCGACGCGACGTGATGGCCTTCGCTGACGACGAAGTAAGGCATCTTGAGCTGCCCCGCGGTCGGTGCCGATCCCATCACCACATGGGAGAACAGCGTGCCGAACACCGCATCGACCTTGTGCTTGGTCGCGAACTTCTCGACCACCTCGGCGCCGCGCTTCGGATCGGTGCCGTCATCCTCGGCGATGATCACGATCTGGCGGCCATTGATGCCGCCGGCATCGTTGATCAGCTTGACCGCGGCAGTCGTGGTCTGCTCATACCAGCGCCCATAGGCGGCGCCGATGCCGGTGCGATGCACCTGGAAGCCCAGCTTGATCGGCTCGGCGGCTTGCGCCTGGATGAAGCGCATCGGCGTCGGCAGCAATCCCGACGCGGCGGCGGCACCGGCGGCAGCGCCCAGTCCCTTGACCAGGCTGCGGCGCGTGACGAGCGAGCCGTTCGATTTCCTGATGGTCCCCTTGGCAGTCATCGTCGCGCCTCCCCAGCGTTGAGCGGTGGCCCGCACGCTTTTCCCGCGCGGGCACCGGTTCTTGTTATGGCGAACGTTTGCATAGAAATGAAATCACGCGACCCGGCAAAAGGCAATATGGCGGCCCTTCATCCAATCGTAGGAGCCGCCAGCAGCCAGAGCCCGAACAGCGTGTAACCGATCATCAGCAGCGCCAGGGGCCATTGGCTCGCCAGGGCGGCGCGCTTGTCGGGAAAGCGCTCGATCGCGATCAGATGGGCCAGCAGCACCGCCAGGATATGGACCAGCACCACGGCACCCGCCTGTGCCGAGAAGATGATCCAGACCGACCCCATGTCCGACAGGAATGAAACCCTGACATGGGGATCCGCGATCCCCAGGAGGTGCCAGCCCCAGCCGAACGGATCGTCGATCGAAAACACCGCATATTGGGCATTCACCAGGAACGACGTCAGGTAATGGGCGAAGTGGTAGCCGATCGAGATCGGCAGGATCGACAGGACGAAGGCGCCCAGCAGCGTGCCGAGGTCGATCCGCCCGCCGGCCAGGCGCGCGCCCAGCCCCATTGCCAGACCGTAAGCCGCACCGAGCAGCAGCCAGGCCCCCATCAGCCCCAGGCTGTTCGGCAGCATGAGGGCGGTCCGGCCCGGAAATTCGAGCGGATTGACGTCCCAGGAACCGAGCCACCAGAAGGTCTTGTCGAGCCCGTCGAAGGAAACGGTCGCCAAGGTCAGCAGCACGAACAAGGCACCGCTCAAGGGCAAGGGCCCAAGCTGCAGCAGCCCGCGCCCGGGCAATCCCAAAGAGAGCCGATATCGCTTGCTGAGACCGGTCGAAAGATCCGGCTCGACCGGTTCCGCACGCAAGGGCGCCAGCAGCGCCACGAAACGGAAGAAGACCGCAAAGCCATCGCCCTTGGCGAGCCAGTTTCGCTCGCCGAACAGCACCATGCCGGCGAGGGTGATCGCCGAATAGGCCAGGATCGCCTCGGCCAGCCGCGCGGGGTCGTCGGGCGCCGGGTCGATCAGCTCGAACCAGGCGAACCCCAGGAACAACAGGATCGCCGGCCCATAGCCAAACCAGGGCGGATATCCCAGAAGGCCCGGCGACGAACCCGTGTCGCCCGAAAGCCGCCGGATCAGCCGATAGGGCGCCAGCCAGGGATTGAGCAAACTCCAAAGATTGCCGAACAGGGCCTGCGCGACCGTGAGCCCGCCCCACCAGATCGTCCAGATGAAGAGCGGCAGGGGGTTCGACAGCGGATCGCGGCTGCCATAGATGCCCGCAATCAGCAGAAGGACCAGGAGCAGGAAGCTGGCCGCGCTGATCGCGACCCGCGGCAGCGCCGGCCAGACGCCGAGATCGAGCCGCGCGGTGGCGATGCGGCGCAGGAAGCCGTCAGGAACCGCCAGCAGCAAGAGGAAGGAAGCCGCCACCACCAGGGTACCACCGACGATGTAGTAATGCGTCGGCAGCAGCAGCACGAAGCCCTTGTCGGAAGCATGAGCCCAGGCGGGAGCGGCTACAACGGCCGACAAGAGGCTTCCGAGCCATAGACGCAAAGGCCAAATGGCGGGTCTCAATGCGACCCTGCGTCGGGTGTCACGGATGGGGCTGTTTCTTGATGCAAAAAAGATCACGATCGTTCGTTCCGCTGCAAAGCCAGTCTGGACCGAATCCAGCATTCATTCTTCTAGGTCTGATCGGATTCACGAAGAAGCTCCACGTCATCGCCGCCGTGGCCGCGATGAGAGGAACCGCAATCGCAGCACAAATCCAGAAGCGGCGCGTCTCCCGCCACCTATGGGCATCGAATGCCTTTGTGACGGCGAAGCCGGCGCAAATCCCGAAGAAGACGACAGCCAGGAATTGCATGGACCAAGGCAACCACTATTGGGGCGAGCCGCCATCATGGGGGAAAGGCGAGCCGGCAAACAAGGCTCGCCTTGACAGTTTCGGGCCTCCCGGAGATCATTTGCATACGAATGAACCCCTGCGGGCCGCGGGGTGCGAGGCCAGTGGAGAGACGGGCCCCATGTTCAAATTTTCATGTTCCTGAGACCGACAAGCCTGCGCGAGGCGGTCGATGCCTTGGCGACGCCGGGGATCCAGATCCTGGCGGGCGGCACCGACTTCTACCCGGCGCTGGGCGACCGCCATCTCTCGGCGCCCGTGCTCGATATCACGGCGGTGCGTGAGCTGAGCGGCATCCATGAGGAGCCCTCGCAGTACCGCATCGCGGGCGGCACGACCTGGAGCGAGCTGGTCGCCACGCCCCTGCCCCGCTGCTTCGATGCGCTCAAGGCCGCCGCGCGCGAGGTCGGCTCGATCCAGATCCAGAATCGCGGCACCGTCGCCGGCAATCTCTGCAACGCCTCGCCCGCCGCCGATGGTGTGCCGCCGCTCCTGGCGCTGGATGCCGAGGTCGAGCTGATGTCGCGCGCGGGCACGCGCCGCCTCAAGCTCGACGATTTCATCACCGGCTATCGCAAGACCGAACGCCGGCCCGACGAGCTGGTCACGGCGATCCTGGTGCCGCGCAAGATCGAGGGCCCGTCGGTATTTCTCAAGCTCGGCGCGCGGCGCTATCTGGTGATCTCGATCGCCATGGTGGCCGTCATTCTCGAAGCGGACGGCAAGGGCCTGGTGGCGCAGGCGCGGATCGCGGTCGGTTCCTGCTCCGCCGTGGCGCGCCGCCTGCCCGAGCTGGAGAGCGCGTTGCAGGGAGCCGCCATGGCCGCCGGAATCGGCGACCGGGTCGAGCTCTCGCACCTGGCGGCCCTGGCGCCGATCGACGATATCCGCGCCACGGCCGCCTATCGCCGTGATGCCGCGCGCACGCTGGTGGCGCGCGCCCTCGAGCAATGCGTGGCGGGCTGATCGCCATGGATCGTCCCGACACCAGCATCGGCTTCACCCTCAATGGCCGCGCGGTCAATGTCGCGACACCGCCGGGCCAGCGCCTGACGCGGGCCTTGCGCGATGAGCTCGGCCTTACCGGCACCAAGGTCGGCTGCGACGCCGGCGATTGCGGCGCCTGCACGGTGCTGCTCGACGGCGAGCCGGTCTGCGCCTGCCTGGTGGCCGTCGGCCAGGTCGAAGGCCATCGGGTCGAAACCATCGAAGGCCTCACCGCCAGCTCGCCCGTGACGCAAAAGCTGCAGGACGCGTTCCTTCGTCACGGCGCCGCACAATGCGGCATCTGCACGCCCGGCATGCTGGTCGCGGCGACGCGGCTCCTGGAGCAGAACCCGCGCCCGACCGAGGCCCAAGCCATGGATGCGGTCGGCGGCGTGCTCTGCCGCTGCACCGGCTATCGCAAGATCGTTTCGGCCATCCTGGACCAGGGCGAGCCGGGCGTCGCCGATTCCGATCCCGTTGCCGGGAGTGCGGTCGGCAAGCGGCTGCGCCGTGTCGACGGCAAGCCCAAGACCGACGGCACCGAGATTTTCGGCGCCGACGAGACGCCGGCTCATTCGCTGCTGCTGCGCGCCATCCGCAGCCCGCATCACCATGCGCGGTTCAAATTCGGCGATCTCGACCGCTATGTCGCGAGCCATCCGGGCATCGTGAAAGTCGTGACCGCCAAGGACGTGCCGGGCGTCGATTGCTACGGCCCGATTCCGCCCTTCGCCGACCAGACTGTCTTCGCCCATGACGCGGTGCGCTTCCGCGGCGAGGCGGTGGCGGCGGTCGTCGGCCAGCCGGCCGCGATCGCGGCGCTCGATCTCACGAAATTCCCGGTCGTCTGGGAAACGCTGCCGGCCCTCACCAGCATGGCGGCGGCGCTCGACGAGACGGCGCCGCTGGTTCATGACAAGCGCCCCGGCAATATCCTGACGCGCGGCCGCGTGGTGAAAGGCGATGTCGAGGCGGCGCTGGCCTCGGCACCGGTCACGGTCGAAGGCGAGTTCGAGACCGGCTTCGTCGAACATGCCTATATCGAGCCCGAGGCCGGCTTCGCGCGGCGCGTGGGCGACCGGATCGAGATCCAGGTCTGCACCCAGGCGCCCTACATGAATCTCGAGGACATCGCCAAGATCCTCGGGATTCCGCAGAGCGCAGTGCGCATCATCCCGACCGCCGTCGGCGGCGGCTTCGGCGCCAAGCTCGACATGTCGGTCCAGCCCTTCCTCGCGGTCGCGGCCTGGGTGACCGGGCAGCCGGTGCAGATGGTCTATACGAGGCCGGAATCGCTCATGGCCTCGACCAAACGGCATCCCTCGAAGATCCGCGCGAAGATCGGTGCCGCGCGCGACGGCTCGCTGCTGGCGATCGATGTCACAGCCGATTTCAATACCGGCGCCTATTCCTCCTGGGGCCCGACGGTCGCCAACCGCGTGCCGGTCCATGCCTCGGGACCCTATTACGTGCCGCATTACCGGGCGCTGACGCGCGCGGTGCATACTCATCTGGTGCCGGCGGGCGCCTTCCGCGGCTTCGGCGTGCCGCAAGCAACGCTGGCGCAGGAGCAGCTCTTCGACGAGCTCGCGGACAAGCTCGACATGGACCGCCTCGAGTTCCGCATCAAGAACGCGCTGCGCGGCGATCAGCCGACAGCGACGGGCCAGGTCATCGGCGAAGGTGTCGGCATCCGCGCCTGCCTCGAAGCGTTGCGGCCGCGCTGGCAGGCCGCCCGCGCGGAGGCCGCCGCCTTCAACCGCAGCACGAAAACGCCGATGCGCCGCGGCGTCGGTGTCGCCGGCATGTGGTATGGCTGCGGCAACACATCGATGGCGAATCCCTCGACCATGCGGACCGGCCTCAAGCCCGATGGCCGGGTGGCGCTGCATCAGGGTGCGGTCGATATCGGCCAGGGCTCGAACACCGTCATCCTGCAGATCTTTGCCGATGCGCTGGGGGCACCCATCGATCGCATCGATCGGGTCGCGGCCGATACCGATCTGACGCCCGATTGCGGCAAGACCTCGGCCTCACGCCAGACCTTCGTGTCGGGCAAGGCCGCGGAGCTGGCGGCACGGGCTTTGCGCGCACAGATCCTGCGCGCCGCCAATGCGGGCGAGGACGCGAAGATTCAGTTCGGGTCCGACCATGTCACGGTCCAGGACGGCGCCCACGAGCGGCGGATCGATCTCAAGACTCTGCCGGTTGATGCGCGCGGCTATGTGTTCGCCGAGGAAGCGACCTTTAATCCGCCGACCACCGGCCTCGACGAGAACGGCCAGGGCGTGCCCTACGCGGTCTATGGCTTCGGCGCGCATCTGGCCGAGATCGAGGTGGATATGGACCTCGGCACGGTGAAGCTGACCGCGCTCACCGCCGCGCATGATGTCGGCCGCGCCATCAACCCGACGCTGGTCGAGGGCCAGATCGAGGGCGGCGCCGCCCAAGGTCTGGGGCTCGCCCTCATGGAAGAGTTCCTGCCCGGCCGCGGCGAGAATCTGCACGACTATCTGATCCCCTCGGTCGGCGACATGCCGAAGGTCCATTCGATCCTGATCGAGGATGCCTCGCCGGTCGGCCCCTTCGGCGCCAAGGGCATCGGCGAGCAGGCGCTGATTCCGACCGCGCCGGCGATCTTCAACGCCATCTTCGACGCCACGGGTGCCCGCATTCGCCGCGCGCCCGCGACCCCGGACCGGGTGCGCGCGGCGATCCTGGCCACGCGATTGCGGGTCATGGGAAAGGAGGGCGGCTGAGATGTCTGCGTCTCCGACGAGCGCCACGGGACCCGCAGGGGCCGACGGCAAGATCCGCTGCGATGCCTGTCCGGTCATGTGCTACATCAAGCCCGGTGCCGTCGGCGCCTGCGATCGCTATGCCAATCATGACGGCCAGATCGTCCGCGTCGATCCGCATCTGCTGCTGAACCGCACGGTCTTGCAAGGCGGCAGCGTGGTGCCGTTCGGGCGCGCCGGCTGGGACGGGCAGCTGGTCAATGGTGGCGGCACCTTCGTCACCGCGATCGGCGCAGGCACGACCTATCCCGACTACAAGCCGGCACCCTTCATCGTCTCTTCCGAGATCGACGGCGTCGACATGGTCACGGTGGTGACCGAGGGCATCTTCAGCTATTGCGGCGTGAAGATCAAAATCGACACCGACCGGTATTTGGGGCCCGAGCGCAATCCGGTGCGGGCCAAGGGCGAGGCGGTCGGCCATGTCACGACCGGCGAATATGGCTCGCAGATGCTGTCGCTGGGCGGCGTGCATCATTTGACGGGCGGCAGCAAGAAGGAAGGCCGCGTCACCTGCGAGACCCTGCTCGATCTCTGCAACGGCAAGGCGGTCGAGCTCACGGTCGACGAAGGCGCCGCGGTCCTGGTCCAGGCCGGCAAACCGCCGGTCGTCAACGGCACCGCCGAGGAGCGGATGCGCGTCGGCTGCGGCTCCGCCACCATCGGCATGTTCGCGCGGCAATGGTTCGGCAAGGTCGACGAGGTGGTGGTGGTCGACGACCACATCACCGGCGTGCTCTCCGAGCATCAGGCCGGCAAATATCTCGGCATCGGCGAGACCGGCATCCGCATGAAGGGCCGGCGCTCCACGCCCGGCCGCTATTTCCAGGTGGCCGAGCCCGGCACCGGCTGGGGTGGCACAAATATTTCCGATCCGCTCTCGATCCTCGAGCCCTTCGACAAGAAGGTGGCGAAACCCGGCACCTCGATGCTGATGGTCAGCACCACCGGCGAGCAATATGGCTTCTATCGGCTGAACGAAGCGCTGCGGCCGGTCGAGGAGGAACTGCCGGAGGCTTTGCGCGTCTCGGTCGAGCGCATCCGCGAGAATTGCGAGCCGGCGCTCTGCACCGTTCTCTTCATGGGCGGTGCCGGCGGCTCGCTGCGCGCCGGCGTCACCGAGAATCCGGTGCGGCTGACGCGCTCGGTCAAGGAGTCCCTCACCCGCGTCACCTGCGGTGGCGCCCCGGTTTATATCTGGCCGGGCGGCGGCATCACCTTCATGGTCGATGTCACCCGTGTGCCCGAGAACGGCTTCGGCTATGTGCCGACACCCGCCCTGGTGGCGCCGATCGAATTCACCATGACGCTCGAGGATTACGCCGCGCTCGGCGGGCATCTCGACCAGGTGCGGCCGCTGGCCTCGCTCGATCGCGGCAGCGACCGGCGCGAGGTGACGCCCCATGCCGACAATCCCTGGCCGATGACGCCGGTGCATGGAAGCGGCCGATAACATGGCCCGTGCGCAGATCGCCCTGTTGCCCGACGGCCGCCGGCTGCATCTGCAGGACGGGCCGATCGACCTGATCATCGAGGCCTGGGGTGCGCACGGGGCTGTCGAGGCCGCCTATCGAGCCGCGGCCGATCGTTTCGTCACGATCCTCGACGAGCTTTGCACCGAGCTGCCTTTGCTCCGCAGCGCGGCCGATTCAAGCCGATGCGAGCTGACGGGCATCGTCGCCCGGCGCCTGCATGCGGCGGTCGCGCCTTTCGCGAACGACATCTTTATTACGCCGATGGCGGCCGTTGCCGGGGCCGTGGCCGAGGAAGTCCTGGGCGCGATGACGGCGGCCCCGCTCGCCCGTGCCTATGTCAACAATGGCGGCGACATCGCGCTGCATCTGGCGCCGGGCGAGGCCTTCACGATCGCCATGATCGACCGGCCCGACCGCCCCTCGCTCTTCGGCACCGTAACGATCGCGGCCGAGGAGCCGGTGCGCGGCATCGCCACCAGCGGCTGGCGTGGCCGCAGCTTCTCGCTCGGCATCGCCGATGCGGTCACGGTGCTGGCGCCGACGGCGGCCATGGCCGATGCCGCGGCGACCGTGATCGCCAATGCCGTCGATCTGCCGGGCCATCCCGGGATCCTCCGCGTTCCGGCGACCGATCTTCAGCCCGACAGCGATCTGGGCGGGCACCTCGTCACCCGCCATGTCCCGGAATTGACGCGGGGCCAGATCGCCGCGGCGCTCGACGCCGGTGAAGCGGCAGCCCTATCGTTGCAGGCACGAAACCTCATCGCGGCAGCGGCCCTGCATCTTCAAGGCCAGACCCGGTTTATCAGCGTCGCGTCCGACAATATCGCACCGCAGCTCCCCAACCCGGCCCTTATGAAGGCGACCGCCCATGCATGATGTGATCCTGCGCAAATATCTGATCTCGGTCGAAGAGATCTATCACGAAGGCGGCCCCGCCCCGGCCAAGCCGCTGAAACGGGGCATTGCGCTCGCCGTGATCCACAACCCCTTCGCCGGCCGTTATGTCGAGGAGATCGCCGGCTTCATGGACGATCTCAAGCCGCTCGGCACGCGCATGGCGAAGGACCTCATCGCGGCCTTGGGCGACAACGCCAAGGCGATCGAAGGCTATGGCAAGGGCGCCATCGTCGGCGCGGGCGGCGAGCTCGAGCATGGCGCGCTCTGGCATGTGCCGGGCGGCTATGGCATGCGCGAGATGCTGGGGAACGCCAAGGCGATCGTGGCCTCCACCAAGAAGGTCGGCGGTCCGGGCACGCGGCTCGACATACCGGTCACCCACATCAACGCCTCCTATGTCCGCAGTCATTTCGACGGCATCGAGGTCGGCATCACGGATGCGCCGCGCGCCGACGAGATCCTGCTGGCGCTGGTCATGACGACGGGGCCGCGCATTCATGCCCGGGTCGGCGGGCTCAAGGCGAGTGAAGTCAAGGGAGAGGACGGCCTCAGATGAAAGCCAGGATCCGCAAGATCGTCACCGTCGTGGAAGAGACCAGCCAGGAGCTGGGCCATGACGTGAAGCCGCCGGTGCGCCGCGCCGCCGCGGTCGCGGTCATCGAGAACCCCTTCGCCGGACGCTATGTCGAGGATCTGGCCGAGTTGATCGATATCGGCGAGGAACTGGGCGGGCTGCTGTCGGAGCGCGCGGTCGCGGCGTTGGGCATTCCCGGAACCAAGGTCGAGAGCTATGGCAAGGCCGCGGCCGTCGGCGAGAATGGCGAGCTGGAGCATGCGGCGGCGATCCTGCATCCGAAGCTGGGTGCCCCCTTCCGCAAGACCCTGGGCAAGGGTGCCGCCCTCATCCCCTCTTCCAAGAAACGCGGCGGGCTGGGCGTGGCGCTCGACATCCCGCTGGGCCACAAGGACGCCGCCTTCGTGCGCAGCCATTTCGACGGCATGGAGGTGCGGGTCCATGACGCGCCGCGCGCCAACGAGATCATGGTCGCCGTGGCCGTGACCGACAGCGGACGGCCCCTGCCGCGCGTCGGCGGCCTGACCAAGGCCGAGATCAAGGGCGAGGACGGCCTCCGGTGAGGGCCCGGGCCGCCTCGAACCTGGCGCTGGTTGCCGAAGGCGTGAGCGCGCCGCGGCTGCGCAAGAACGGCCGCGCCACGCCGATCGCGCATTACCGGCTCGACGACCAGGTGGGATTCATGCTGCGCCGGGTCAGCCAGCGCCATGTCGCGATCTTCGCGCGCCATATGGAGAAAGACATCACGCCCACACGCTGGGCGACGCTGGCCAAGCTCTATGAGGAAGGCCCGACCACGCAGAACCGCCTCGGCCGCCTGACCGCCATGGATGCCGCCACCATCAAGGGCGTGGTCGACCGGCTGATGAAGCGCCATCTGATCGAGACCCGCGCCGATCCCGAGGACGGGCGCCGTCGCGTGGTGGCCCTGACCGAGGCCGGCCAGACCCTGGTCGAGCGCTCGCTGGCGCACGCCAGCGCCCTCAGCCGCGAGACCCTGCAGCCCTTGAGCCCCCGCGAGCAGGCGTCACTGCTGGAGTTGCTGCGCAAACTGGCCTAGGGCAGGCCGGCGGCGAGTTTAGCGCCAATGGCCGTTCTATAGAGTCACTTCGTAGAACAGCGGATTGCTGGCATCGACCTTGCCGGCGACTGCTGCGGGCACAGCCTTGTCGTCGGTACGAAGCACGGCGCCGCCGGTCTTGGCGGTCAACGCCGTGACGAGATCCGGCAGCGGCATGCGCCCCCACCGCTTCTTCTTGGCCATTTCCTCATCCACCGGGATCATCGCCAGCCCCAGCTTGTCCATCATCTCGAGGCCGAGTTTGCGCAAGGTCGCGTTGTGGCTGCCGTGATGGCCGACCTTGTAGAACACGGTGCGCTTCAGCAGATCGGGGCCCGTGACCGCCTTGCCGCCCACCGTCCAGCTCAAATTCTGCCAGGAGAGCCAGTTGCCGACCTGCGCATCGGCCGCGAACAGCAGCACGTCGCCATCGCCGAGCTCGAGCGCCAGCACGAGGCTGGTATTGTTGGTCGCGCTGTCGAGCTGGAGCGCCAGCTCGGCTGCGTCATCGAGCCAGGCTGCATCGATCCGGCGCCATTCTGGGCCGCCCCAATAGCGGCTCTTGAAGAAATCCATCTCTCGTGCGACCGGCAGGGGAATCGCAAAGAGCGTGCTGAAGGGCGCCTGCGACACATCGGTCGCCCCGCCATCGAGCAGAGCCTGCAAGCCGCCGAACGCCATCCCATAAGTCTCCGGATCCTTCGAGGAGGGCAGGGTTTTCTTCATCAGCTTGGCGTCCCGGGGCGGCCCCAGCAGATAGGCGCGCACATCCGTACCGGCCAGCGTCGTGGGCGGATCCAGCGGATTGCAGTAACGCGGCTTGGGATGGGCCTTGGCCCGCACCGCCTCGAGCGCATCATGGGTGCTGGGGCCCGACGCCGCGCCGAAGAAATCGAGGAGCGCCGATACCTCGTCCGCCCCATCGGCGTCGCCCGCCATCTGCATGTGCAAGGCGCTCATACGCAGGGCTGCGAGCGCACGGGCTCGGCCGCCCTGCAATTCCTTGGCAAGGCTGTCGCTTGCGTCCTCGGTCCAGCCCATCCAGACCTGATCCACCTGGAGCTTGTCGAATTGTGCCTTCGCCTGCGCGAACCCCGAGACATGATCCCAATGCTCATGCGTGGCGAGCAGCAAATCCACCTTGCCGCCGGTGGTGGCCAGAACATCCGCCATCACCTTGCCCATGAGGGCTGTCGCATCGGGCGTGCCGAGGATGACCCCGCAATCGATCAGGATGAAAAATTTGCCGTCGGCGTCGGTCGGCAGCGTGACCAGGAAGCAGTCGCCCAATCCATGCCGGTACATCCGAACCTTGGCGCGATAGCTGCCTTTCGCCGAACCGGCCCGCCGACGAGCGGGCGCCGCGGTTGCGGTCGGCTTCGAGGCGGCCGGGGAGGTCGGCTTGGCGGCGGCTCTGCGCTTGACCACGGGTCTGCTCTTCGCGATCGCCTTGCGCTTCGCGGTTGCCTTACGCTTGGTGGTGGCCTTGCGCTTGACGGCAGCCTTCGTCTTGCGTTTGGCTGCGGTCTTGATTTTGGCTCGGGCCATGAGCGGCTTCCTCCTCAGGGGGTCCGGTGCAGCATGGCAAAGGGCTCGGCCGCGGCACGCTGGGCGCCGTAGTAGTTGGCAGCGAGACCCATTTCATCCGCCAGGGCGAGATTGGCAGCGATCCGCAGGGGGCTGTCGACGCGCTTGCGGATGAAATAGCGGACTTCCTTCGTGCCCAGATCGATCAGTATCGTACATCCGCCGCGTACGATGCCGTCGTTGGGAGGATCAAGCTGAAATCCTTGCGTGATCTCCACCACCAGATCGACCTGCGACTGCCCGTCGGCCCTGACGCGACGCGCCGGCCTGACGGAATGGACCTCGATCCGGCGGAGCTTGCCGGAAACGCCGCCAAAGGTCGTGTTCCCGGTCTTCCGGAACAGACCCAACGCAGAGATTTCCTCGTCCGTGGCAGTCTTCATCAGCCAGTCGTGCATTTTCACGGCGTTGTCGCGTGAGGCGTTGTATGCGCTTTCGCGATCGACCTGGAGATCCCAGCCGAGATTCATCTGGTCGATGGCCTTGTCCAGTTTCTTGAGTGGCAGCGGCGGCGGTTCCCACACCAGGCTGCCGACGGACAAGCTCTTGACCTCCGCCGGATAGATGCCGCGGTCGCGAAAAGCCGATACGAACGCGACGCGATAGCCACGGTCATCGTCAGGCACCATGTCGCGATCGGCCGTGATCAAGGCGCGCAGATATTCACCGAACGTAAGATCCACCGGTGGACAGTAATCGAGCGCACGGATGCAGATGCGCAACACCTGGCCCGCGACCTTGCTCGCTTCACGCGCCAGCCGTTCCATCAGATCAGTCGAGATCGCGCCTTGCGGAAGGATTCCGGAACCGCCCGTGGCGAGACGAATCAGGTCCGCCGTTCGCGCCTCATAAATATGCAGGAAGGCGCCGAAAACGGCCGCAACCAGCACGGCTCCGCGGTCATGCGCCTCGGTTGCCTTTTCATAATCGTCCCGTTTCGGATCATGCGAAATTGCGTTGCGTAACGCGCCATAACGGCCCGTTGCCTGGCCGAACTGGACGGCCAATTGGGCCAGTAGGCTCTGCGTTCCCAGGTCACCACGCGTCTTTGTGATCTGACTGCGAAGCGCTTCAGGCACGGTGAAATGCTGAAACAACGCCACGATATCGGCAAAGGCCTCGTGGAAGGCCAGCATGTCTGGATTGGTCGATTCGCGATAGCGCCTGTGCAGCCCATCGAGCAGCGCGTGGGAGGTTTCGTGCGCGACGATATCGTGCGACAAGGCTGCGAACACCAGGCCACCTGGCAGCACATCGCCCGAGTTTTCTTGGACGGCCGCGAAATAGCCGAGCAGCAACGCCTTGCGCTCGGGACTGTAATAGGCGTTCGCCACCCGCAGCGCATGCGGATAGATCCGCAGACGCTGAACATAACGTTCGTAAGGTTCCTGGGGTGACGCGCCTTCGCCTCGGGTGCGCGGCGACCATAGCGCGACACGGCCGAGCGCCTGCTCGAAATATTCGATGGTCTTCATCGCCACCGCATAGGCCATCTGCTGGTGGAACTGGGGGTTGGACTCCGAAGGCGTCAAACCGTCACGCACCAAAAGATAGGGATTGTTCAGGTTGACCGGCGCATAGCAATAGCCGCTGGCCGGATCGACATCGATCACTTCCAGATATTCGCCGACCGGTCCGGGTTCCAGTTTCTCTTCCCACCGGACGTCGAGCACGGCCTGGTTTATGCCGATCGTGTCGAGATGCGTGCCCAGTGAAGGATCATAGGCATAAACGCGCAAACGACGCCGCGTGGGCGGCGAAATCGGGGGACTGACGGCAAGCTGGAGATGCAGCTTCTCCACGCCTTTTGCTGCCTCGATCGTGATTGCGCCACCTTGCGACCGCGGCTGGCCCGCGCGCCCGAGAGCGTCGCGCAACATCTTTGAGGCTTGAGGATGGTCGCCGATAGCCTCGATCACGCGCCGGCGGTCGATCTCGCTCATCTTGTCGAGCGGCGCTTCGGGATCCGACAGAACCGCCTCGACCCGCGCCGACTGCGACAGCTGCAGGGCCTCCAGCTCGATCATGCGCTGCTGTATGGCGGGCATGGGCTGGAGGCCCAACCCGGTGAGCGTGCGCAGGAAGGCGAACGAGGCCGAATCCTCGGGCGTCGCCTTCAAGGACGCGGCCGTCGGCACCACACCCGCCGCATCTCGCGCGGCCAGCTCGCCGCGGCCGAAATGCTTCCGGTCGGTATTCCGGGCCTTGCCGAACATCGCCGCGCGCACCGCCTCGACCCGCATCCAGGCTTGCGGATATTTGTCGTAGGCCTGCTTGTTGCGCTGGATCCAGATGGCGGCTGCGGCCGCGACCTGGGGCGTGGCCGCCGACGTGCCGGCGCCGTCCAGATCGACAATATGGGCGCAACCGAGCTTCGCCCAGGGTGTGTTGGGCGTGAAGGCCGCGATGGCCGTATCCATCTTGCTGTCGGGACCGTAGTTTCCCGCCATCTCGGAGAGCGGCAGGTCGGCGTAGGGTTTGCCGTTGACCATCGCGCCGCAGGCGGCGACGACCCGCTTGAAGCGCGCCGGATAGACGATGTTGCGGGTAGGCAGATTGCCGTAATTGTTGCCCGCGGCGGTGACGATGAAGACACCCGCGTCGTAGAGCGCATTGACTGCTTCGGCCCAGGCCTGGGAGGCGAGGCCGCCCATGCTCATGGTCACCACATGCACCGGCATCGGTGCGTTGCGGCGCGTGCAGAGCTCATGCACATAGTCGAGCCCCTGCGCGATCGCGCTGTTGTAGAAAAGCACCACACGATTGGCGACGCGGATCGGCACCACTTCGACGAAGGGAGCGGCACCCATGGCCGAGCCGTTGGGCCCACCTGTCTTCCCTGCGAGGAGGCTCAGCGTGCCGGTGCCGTGACCGAGATTGTTGAGCGGGCCGTCGCTGTCGTCGCGGGCATCGTTCGGCCGGCCGGAATCGACGAAGTTGCGCTGAAGATCGCGGTTGAGAAACCGCGGCAGCGTGTCCTGGTCGGCATCATAGCCCGTATCGAGATGTGCGACCCGCACCCGGTCGGCGATCGGTTCCTTGATCGGGCCGAGCGCGCTGGTGAACTGACCATGCTGGTCGTCCTTGAACCAGAACGGATCCGGGTTGACGGGGAACCGCGGATCTTGCGGATCGACGACACATTCTCCGGCCGCAGCGAGTGCCGCCATGTCGTCGCGGCCGGTCGGCCAGCGCTGCGGAAAATCGGGCTCGGCAAAAATCGGCGCCACCGTGCCGGCGATGCCAAGGCCGCCCTGCAAGAGAGAATGGCAAGCGTCCCAGGGATTGAGATCGTCCATGGCAAAGCTCGGCGTCAGGATATGCCATTGGCCCCGGGGGCTGGCATCGGCAGCCATGCCGCGGCGCTTGCCGGAAGTTGCAGCGCTGCCGATGCTGCGAAACAGCGGCGTCGCGGTGAAATTCATTTTGGCCGCGCCGATCGTCAGCTGCGCACCGGGCACGCCGGACGCCGACTTCACCAAAATCCTGACGACCGAGTCCGCCATCGATCATGCCCCCTGTGATCGCCGATTAGCGTCCAACAACGGCAAGGATCGCGCGACATGCCGAACGGCCGCGATCGAATGCCGGTACCGCAATGTCGTCGAGGCCCGCGGGATTCAAGAACACGGCGGCTGAAGCAGAAACGGTGAGTGCGCTGTTTCCTGCCCCCAGCGTCAGAATGAAGGGCCGCGCCATGCCCAGGCTCATTCTACTTATCGGTGTGACTCTGGACCCGTTGCCGGGAGTTCACAAATGACATTTTCCGAGCGACAAGGCGGCCTCGTTCTGCGACCGCCACTGAAGCAGCCGGCTGACTGGGCGTCCAATGATCGATCGTGCCATGCAACTTTTGATAAGGAGAATGATTGACTTCCGACCGGCTGCCGAGAGCTCATGGCCTTCCCGACGGCCCCGCTGGCGCCCGGCGAGTTTCCTTTATTGCCGGGATCGCGACACGGGCCATCTCGCCCTGGTAGCGCTATTGATTCCGTTCGAGAATTTCAATACGACCTTGATGCTGGTCGGGTCCGATCCGCCTTTGACGATCACCATGTATGATCGCATGCGCGAGGGCTCGACCCCCGTCATCAATGCCGTGTTCCCGTTCCTCATGATCGGCTCCGGGCTGCTCGGCTTGATCAGCGTCATGGCTCAACGAGATCGGACCGCCGAGAAGTCCTCATGAACGACAATGCCTCCCAGGCCGGTTCGCCGGATCGCTACGACTACGTCATCGTCGGCGCCGGCTCGGCCGGCTGCGTGCTGGCCAACCGCCTCAGCGAGAACGGGCGCCATAAGGTGCTGCTGCTCGAGGCCGGTCCCTCCGACCGCCGCTTCTGGGTCCAGGTGCCGATCGGCTATGGCAAGACCTTCTACAATCCCGACCTCAACTGGATGTATCAGTCGGAGCCCATCCCCGGCCTGAACAACCGCACCAACTACGTGCCGCGCGGCAAGATCCTGGGCGGCTCCAGTTCGATCAACGCCATGGTCTATTCGCGGGGCCAGGCGGGCGACTACGAAGACTGGGAGGCGATGGGCAACAGCGGCTGGGGCTGGAAGGAAGTGCTCCAGACCTATCGCAAGATGGAGGACCATGCACTGGGCGCCGGTCCCTTCCACGGCGCCGGTGGGCCGCTCCATGTCGATGACATCAGGAACGCCGTCCATCCGTTGAGCCACCTCTATGTGAAAGCAGGCCAGGAGGCCGGGCTCAACTACACGCCCGACCTCAATGGCGAGACGATCGAGGGCGTGGGCCTCTACCAGATCACCACCAAGAACGGGCTGCGCTGGTCCTCCTCGCGCGCCTATCTCTGGCCGGCGCAAGGCCGCGCCAATCTCCGCGTCGAGACCGGCGCGCTCGCGACCCGCATCCTGTTCGAGGGCAAGCGCGCGACCGGGATCGCCTATCGCCAAAACGGCCGGGAGGCGAAAGCCTATGCGGCCCGCGAGGTCATCCTCTCCGGCGGCTCGATCAACACGCCGCAGCTCTTGCAAGTTTCAGGCGTCGGACCCGCCGATGTCCTGAAGCGGGTCGGCGTCGCCGTCCATCACGAGAGCCCGGCGGTCGGCCGCCATATGCAGGACCATGTCTGCTACGACTATATCTACCGGGCCTCGCGGCCGAGCTTGAACAACGATCTCTATCCCTGGTGGGGCAAGCTGCGGGTCGGGCTGCAATATATCCTGACGCGCAAGGGCCCGCTCTCGCTCAGCGTCAATCAGGGCGGCGGCTATTTCCGCTCCCGGCCCGATTTGGATCGGCCCAACATCCAGCTCTATTTCTCGCCGCTGACTTATGAGAAGGCGCTCCCCGGTGTGAAGAAGCTGATGGGCCCCGACCCCTTCCCCGGCTTCATCATCAGCGTCTCGCCCACCCGGCCGACCAGCCGCGGCCATCTGGAGATCAAATCGAGCGATCCCAGCCAAGCGCCCGCGATCCAGCTCAACCTGATGTCGACCAATCACGACATGCAGGAGCTGGTCGAGGGCATCCGTTTCATGGCCAAGCTGGCGAAGGCCCCCTCGCTCGCCTCGGTCATTGCGGAACGGCTGCATCCGGGACCGGGCGGCACCACCGACGACGAGATCGCCGCCGATATCCGCGCCCGCGCCTACTCGGTCTTCCATCCCTGCGGCAGCGCCCGCATGGGGCCGGACCCGAAGGGGTCGGTGGTCGATCCGCGGCTGCGCGTGCATGGGCTGTCGGGCCTGCGGATCGTGGATTCTTCGGTCTTCCCGACAGTCACGTCCGGCAATATCAACGCGCCCACGATCATGATCGGCGAACGCGGCTCGGAGTTCGTGCTGGCGGATGCGAAATAAACGTCCGGCTCACGATTTTCTTTCCCCTCCCCCTGACGGGGGCGAGGAAAGATCGCCCTACGCTTTCAGATAAGCCTTCAACGCCTTCCCGATCCGATCCGCCGGCGCCACCTTGGGATCGGGCCACGCAAACTTCCGCCCCGTGATCCGCTCGAAGGCCTCGATATAAACGGCCGCCGTCTTCAGCCGCATCTCGCGGGGGATCTCGGGGATCGGGTCCTTGTAGGGGTCGCAGCGCGCGGTCACCCAACTCCTCACGAAATCCTTGTCGAAGCTGTCGGGCCGCTGGTGCGCCGCGACGCGCGCCTCGTAGCTGTCGGCGAACCAGTAGCGGCTGCTGTCGGGCGTGTGGATCTCGTCGGCGAGGATGATCTTCCCGCCCTCATCGAGTCCGAGCTCGTATTTGGTGTCGACCAGGATCAGGCCGCGCTTTGCCGCCATCTCGCGACCGCGCGCGAACAGCGCCAGCGCATAGCGGGACAACTGGTCCCATTGCGCGCGGCTCAGCACCTTGCGCTCGACGATCTCCGCCGCCGAGAGCGGCTCGTCATGGCCGGCGTCGAAGGCCTTGGTCGTCGGGGTGATGATGGTCTGCGGGAGCTTCTGGTTCTCGCGCATGCCCTCGGGAAACTTGATCCCGTACATTTCGCGCCTTCCGGCCTTGTACATCGGCCAGATCGAGGTGCCGGTGGTCCCCGCCAGATAATCGCGCACCACGATCTCGACCGGCATGATGGCGAGGCGCCGGCAGGCCACGACATTGGGATCGGGATAGGCCAGCACATGGTTGGGGCAGATATCGGCGGTCGCCTCGAACCAGAAGCGCGCGGTCTGCGTCAGCACCTGACCTTTGAGCGGGATCGAGGTCAGGATCCGGTCGAAGGCGCTCAGGCGGTCGGTCGCGACGATGATACGCCGCCCGTCGGGCAGATCGTAATTGTCGCGCACCTTGCCCCTGTAATGGTTGGGCAGCTCGGGAAAGGAAACTTCGGCGAGAACCCGGTCGAGATAGGGCTCCACGGACTTCGGATCGATCATGAATAAGGCTTTGTCTCTGGTGTGAATGAGGGAATTGCGGCCGCGCTCAATGCGCGGCGAGTTCGGGGATCCGGGTCGCGGGCGGGGTGTTGCGGCTGCGCTGGGTGCGCACGATGCCGTCGATGACGGTCATGCCCACGCCCGGCAGGTCGCCCAGCCGGATGCTGTCGAGCATCGTCTTGCCCGGCGAATGCTGCGCCTTGTCGAGGAAGACGAAATCGGCCGCCCGGCCCTTCTCGATCAGGCCGCAATCGAGCGAGCGCATCCGCGCGGTGTTGCCGGTGGCGAAGCAGATCGCGATCTCGGCCGGAATGTCACCCAGCGAGGACAACATCGAGATCATGCGCAGGATGCCCAGAGGCTGCACGCCCGAGCCTGCCGGCGCATCGGTGCCGAGGATGACGCGCTCGAGCTGCCCCATCTCCTTGGCCGTGCGCAGCGTGAAGAGGGCCGAGCGCTCATTGCCGTTATGGACCAGCTCGAGCCCGCGCTGGCAACCCTCGCAGATGCAGCGGATCTGATCGTCCGGCAGGGCGGTATGGCCGCCATTGATATGGCCGATCACGTCGGTGTCGGCTTCCAGCACCACGTCCTTGTCGATCAGTCCCGAGCCCGGAATCGAGGGGCCGCCGGTATGGATCGTGCTCTGGATCCCGTATTTGCGGGCCCAGGCGACCATCTTCCTGGCTGTCGGGCCGTCCTTGACGCCGCCCAGCCCCACCTCGCCCAGATACTTGACGCCGGCGGCGCCGAGCTCCTTGAAATCCTCCTCGCTCATGCCGGTCTCGATCACAGGCGCGCCGCCATGGACCTTGACCCCGCTGGGGCGGAAATTGGCGAAGGCGCGCTGGGCGAAGATCGCCATCGCCTTGACGCCGACGATGTCCTTGGGCCGGCCCGGCATATGGACCTCGCCCGCCGAGATCATGGTCGTGACACCGCCATGCAGATAGCTGTCGATCCAGTTGATCTGGCTCTGGCGCGGCGTCCAGTCGCCGGCCACGGGATGGACATGGCTGTCGATCAGACCCGGCGCCACCGCCGTCTCCTTGGCATCGATCACCGTGCCGGCGCCCGACAGGTCCAGATCTTTGGCCCGGCCGACCGCCGAGATGCGGCCGTCGATCGCGACGATCGCGTCGGCATCGAGGATCGGCTTCTTCAGGTCGCCGCTCAGCAGCAGACCAATATTGCGGATGACGAGCTTGCTGGGCCCGCCGGCCGGCTTGGCTTCCTCGGCTGCCATGATCGCACTCCCGGGAGGTCTTGAGGGTTGGGAGCGCCAGTATTCAAAGAACCGGCCCGCACCGCAAGGCCGACCCGCGGGCCCGAAACTAGACGTGGACTCATAATCCCGCAGCCCGATGCGGATCGAGCCGAGCTTGATGAAGGCGAAATAGTTGGCTTTGCGGGAGTCAGTAGCTAAGCGGACATGGCATCAAATCCGCCGTTCGTCCCAGTTTGACCCGAAGCGGACAAACGAACCACCCTAGTCATCAGTACTGCTATTGTTTGCCCGTACCAACCGCTACTTGCCCCTCTGGCACGCCTGCCAAGCTTAGGCCCTCGTAGATGCGCTCGCGCTGGGCAAGGAAGGTCGGGTTTTCACTGCGCCGCTCGTTGCGAAATCTGGCGACGGTAAAGTTCGGGTCGAGCCGGAGGCCGGCGTCCCGCGCCTCCCGCGCCTCCGCAGCGCGGCCGCTCAGCGCCGAGGCCGCCGCCAGGAGGAACTGGGTCAGGGCGACGTTCGGATTGATTTCGACCGATTTACGCAGCCGGTCCAGGGCTGATTCGAGCCGACCAAGGAATAGGTCGGCGATCCCGAGCAGGCTGTGCCAGCGATCCAGCCCGGGATCGCGCGGGCTCAGCCGGATCGCGTTTGCGAGATCGGCTTCTGCCTCTTCCGCGCGCCCGAGTAGCACCTTAATGAAGCCGGCGTCAGCATGGGCCCAGGCCAGATTGCGATCCAGTGTGATAGCGAACTCGAGCTCGCGCAGCGATCGTTCCGTCGCGCCTGAGACCAGCAGGACATTGGCGCGGACAAAATGGGCTAAGGCGTTGCCCGGAGCAAGCGTCAGTGCCTTGGTGATGGCCGTCTCGGCGATACGCAGCTGTTCGTCCCGGTTGGTCGAGGCGAAGGTGCGAACGGCGTTAACATGGCAGGAGGCGAGACCGACCAACGCCTCGACATTGCGATCGTCGAGCCTGACTGCCGCGTCGAACAGGTCACACGCCTCGCGGGCGCGGTGCAGTGACAAGGGCTGGTTGAGGATTGCCCAGCCGCGCATGGCCAGGTCCACGGCATCCATGTTGTTCGGCCGCTCATGCTCCGCCCGGCGGCCTTCTGCGGCAACGAGCTCGATGCCCACGGTGCGGGCGAGGCGTGTGGTTATCTCGTCCTGCATGTCGAAGATATCGGTGCGCGGCTTGTCGAAACGCTCGGCCCAGAGGTGCGAGCCGGTTTCCGTGTCGATGAGCTGTGCGTTGACGCGGATGCGGTTCCCGCCGTCCTGCACGCTGCCTTCCATCACGTAGCGTACGCCGAGTTCGCGGCCGATCGCGCGCGCCTCGACTGGTTTGCCCTTGAAGGTGAAGGCGGTGTTGCGCGCGATGACGAAGGCGCCAGAAATGCGCGAAAGGTCGGTTGTGAGGCTTTCCGTGACGCCGTCGACGAAATAGTCCTGCCCGCTGTCGGCACTGAGGTTGACGAAGGGCAGGACGACGATGGAGAGGCGCGGCGCGACGGCGGCGTGCAGCGCCGCCACTGCAGGGTGCGCAGGTGAAAGCGCAAAGACTCGCACCGGTTCGGCGATGTTCTTTAGGCGCTGCTCACCGCGATCTTGCGCGGCGATATCGATTTTGCCGCGCACCTGGTCATAGGCCGCCCTAGACAGGCAAATACCACCCGGCTCGGCGATCCCCTCCAATCGCGCCGCCACATTGACGCCCTCGCCCATGAGGTCGCCATCGTCCTCGACGACCACGTCGCCGAGATTGATACCGACGCGGAACTCGATGCGCTTGTCCGGCGCCAGGTCAGCATTGCCGTCAGCCATAACCCGCTGCATTTCGACCGCCGAACGCACCGCATCCACAACCGAGGCGAACTCGACGAGGAGGCCGTCCCCGGTCGTCTTGACGATGCGCCCGCGATGCGCGGCGATCAGGGGATCGATCAGGTCCTTGCGGATGGCCCGGAGGCGCTCGAGCGTACCTTCCTCGTCAGCTCCCACAAGACGACTGTAGCCGACTGCATCAGCCGCGAGGATCGTCGTCAGCCGTCGGTTTGGCCGCTCGATCGCCAAGTCTTCCTCCTCGATTGGTCTAGGCCAGTCTACGCCTTTAGCTGCGAGGGCCAAGGGATGACGAAGGTGTGGGGGCGCGGTCGACCGATGTCTGGTCGTGGCACATCTCGGACATGCTCCCTGCTGCGTCTGATGGCCGCTTGGAGCTCAAGACCAGACTCCATGAACCCGTCACGCCGCCGCGTTTAAGAGTTCACGCCCTAGGCCGTCAATTCAACCAGATAGTTCCGGTGCGCGTCGGTGACCGCGGTCTGGCCCTTGAGCAGCAGGATCGTGGTGGTCGGTTCCTCGATCAGCGCCGGCCCCTCGATGCGGGCCCCGCTGCCGAGCGCGTCGCCCTGATAGACCGGCAGCTCGACGAAGCCCTGCTTGGCGCCGAGATAGACCTTGCGGCGCGATTTGGGCGTGGGCGCCGCCGCCTGTTTCGGCAGGTCGACGCCGCGCCGGCTGGCGCCGCCTGTGTCGCCCACCGCCCGCACCTTCCAGGTGGTGAACTCCACCACGTCGCTCTCGTCCTTGATGGTGTAGATGCGCTCATGCATCTGGTGGAAGGCCGCCGCCAGCCGCGGGAAGTCGCCCGCGCTGAGCCGGTCGCCGGGCAGCGTGAAGGGCACCTCGATGTCCCAGGACTGGTAGAGATAGCGGCCCTGATAGGCATATTCGAAGCGCTGCTTGTTGCGCGGGAAGCCGGCCCGGTCGAGGAAGTCGCGGCCGCGCAGGCGCAGGCGGTCGATCAACGCGTTGGTGCGCTCCAGGTCGAAATCCGTATGGGTCTCATGCAGCGTCGCCGATTCTTCCCAGCGCACATCGGAGATAAGGCCGCCATAGGCGCTCAAGCCCGCCGCGAAGCTCGGGATCATGAAGCGCTTGATGCCCAGGATCTGCGCCATCTCGCCGATATGGCAGGCGGTCGCACCGCCGCCCGACACCAGATAGGTGTCGCGCGGGTCGATGCCCTCATTGACGGTGATGTCCTCGACCGCGCCGATCATGTTGTGGTTCGAGGTGGTGTAGATCGCGTAAGCCGCCTCGACCGTGCCGAGACCGACTCGCTTCGCGAAGCGTTCGACCGCTTCGACCGCCTTGGCCCGGTCGAGCTTCATCTGGCCGCCGAGGAAATAATCCGGATCGATGATGCCCAGCACCACATTGGCGTCGGTGACGGTCGCTTCGGTCCCGCCCTTGCCGTAGCAGGCGGGGCCCGGCTTGGCGGCGGCGCTCTGCGGGCCGACCTTGATCAGGCCGCCGGCATCGACCCAGGCGATGCTGCCGCCGCCGGCCCCCACCGAGCGCACATCGATCTTGGGAATCCCCAGCATGTCCATGCCGAAGGTCGCCTCGGGCGTCACCACCAGCTGGCGATCGCGCAAGGCCGAGACGTCGAAGGTGGTGCCGCCCATATCGACCACGATCACATTGGGATCGGTGGTGAGCTGCATGGCGGCGATGGGCGCCAGGGTCGGGCCCGACATGACGCTGTAGATCGGCCGCGCGATGATCTCGTCGGGCGGCATCATCCCGCCGACGCAGTTGGCGATCAGGAGCTCATTCTTGTAACCGGCCGCGCGCAGCGCCTGGTCGAGCTGGCTGACATAGGCGCCGACGATCGGATAGAGCGAGGCGTTGATCGCGGTCGAGATGGTGCGGCGGTATTCGCGCGGCACCGGGTTGAGCTCGTGGCTCAGGGTGACGGGGATGCCCGGCAGCTCGCTCTGCAGGATCTCGCGCACGCGCAGCTCATGTTTGGGATTGACGATCGACCAGAGCAGGCTGACCGCGACCGCCGCGACGTTGCAGACCTTGAGGTGCTTCGCCGCCGCCACGACATCGGTCTCGACCAGCGGCTCGAGCTCGTTGCCCATCGCGTCGATGCGGCCCCGCACCTCGCAGGTATGCTTGCGCGGGATATAGGGCTCCGGATAGTCGATCTTGGTGAGGAAGGCGCGTTTGCGCGGCGCCTCGCGCAGGGTGAGGATGTCCGGATGGCCGGCATTGCAGATCAGCCCGGCGGCCGCGACCTTGCCTTCGACCAGCGCATTGGTCGAGACGGTGGTGCCATGCACCAGGAGCTCGAGCTTCGCCAGGAAGTCGGCGAGCGACAGGCCGCGCGACTTCGCGGCCAGGGTCAGCACATCCATGAAGCCACGCTCGAACTCGCCCGGCGTGGTCGGGGATTTCATGATCTCGAGTCCCTTGCCGCGCTCATAGAGGATGAGGTCGGTGAAGGTTCCGCCGATATCGATGCAGCCTACGAACATGTCGGTTTCTCTATGCTCTCGCGTCGGGGGCCGCCGGCGCCGCCGTTTTCGGCCTACCCCGACCCCATTTTGGCCAAGCCAGCTCGAAATCGCCCACCAGCCCTTGCGGGCGGAAGATCAGGATCAGCAGCATCATCAGCGCCAGCGCGATCTCCTGCAGGCCGGGCGGCGCCGACAGGACCGTGTCGCCGATCGAGATGCCCTTCTCGATGGTGCGGAAAATCTCGGAGACCGCCGACACGACGCCGACGCCGACGACCGCCCCGGTCAGGCTGCGCATCCCGCCCACCACCAGCATCGCCAGCGTGGTGAAGGTGAGGTTGAGATAGAAGGTGTTGGCCGTGACCGTGCCGATGAAATGCGCATAGAGCACGCCGCCGAGCCCGACGAAGACCGCGCTGATGACGAAGGCCACCAGCCGCTCGCGCGCCGGATCGATGCCGGACGCCGTCGCCGCCACCTCGTTCTCGCGCGAGCATTGCAGCAGCAGGCCTCGCCGCGACTGCTTGTAGGCGGCAGCCACGACCAGTGTCACCAGCGCCGCACCCAGCGCCACCCAGAGATTGACATAGACCGGCAATCCCACCAGCGCCTGGCGCCCGCCTGTCACCTCCTGCCAGTTGGCGGTGACGACATGGACCACCATCAGCACGCCGAAGGTCGCCATCGGCAAGGCGATGCCCTTGAGGCGCATGATTGGCGCCCCGACGATGAGCGCGAAGAGCCCGGTCACGGCCGCGGCGATGACAGCCGCCACGGCCACTGGGATCTGCAGGGCTTCCAGCGCCGGCGGCAGCTTCAGCAGCACCGCCTTCTTGACCGGCGGGATGGTCATCAGCGCCGAGCTGTAGCCGGCGATCGCCATGAAGGCGATATGGCCGAAGGAGAGCACGCCGGAATTGCCGACGAAGATGAACATGCCCAGCACCACCACCAGCTTGATGATGGCCTCGGTCACGGTGCGCTGCAGGGCCGGCGGGCCCAGCGCCGCCAGCAATGCCACCAGCACGATCAGTGCCGCGAGGAACAGGCAGCTCTTGAGCTTGCGCTGGCGTTCGACGGACCAGGATTCGGCCATGGTCTAGACCCTCTCCCGGTCGGAGGCCTTCACCAGCAGGCCCTGCGGCCGCCAGAGCAGGAAGGCGATGAAGAGCGCGAAGACGAAGGCGTCGCGATAGAGCCGCATGCCTTCGGGCAGATAGGTCTGGAGCAGCACCGACACGACGCCAACCAGGAAGCCGCCCAGCGCCGCGCCCGCGAGCGAGCCCATACCACCGATGACCGAGGCGACGAAGGCGAACAGCACCATATTGACGCCCATCTTGTAGGAGGCGCCGCCGGTCTGGGCGACCATATAGACCGAGACGATGCTCGCGAGCGTACCGGAGATGGCGAAAGCGGCCGCGATCACGCGATTGGCCGGGATCCCCACCAGGCGCGCCATGGTGAAATCCTCGGCCGCCGCCCGCATCTGGACGCCGATCGCGGTCCAGCGGAAGAAGCTGGAGAGCCCGACCAGCAGCAGAAGGGTGACGCCCAGCGCCAGCAATTGGAGCCACGGCACCCGCAGCTCGCCGATCTCGAGGCTCTGATTGAGCGGCGAGAGAAAGTCGATGGCGACGGGCCGCGCACCGAAGATCATCATGGCGACATGCTGCAGCAGGAAGGAGACCGCGAAAGACGCGATCAGCAAGGTCGCAGGGCTGGCACCGCGCAAGGGCCGGAAGGCGACCCGCTCCATGCCCAGCGCCAGGATCGTCACCACCAGCAGCGCCGCGATGCCCATCACCAGATAGGGCTGGCTCGCCGACATATAGAGCGTGTAGCCACCGATCATGATCAGCTCGCCATGGGCGAAGTTGATCAGCCGCATGATCGAGAAGGTCAGGCCGATGCCCAATGCCGCCAGTGCATAGACGGCGCCGAGACTGCTGGCATCGATCAGGCTTTGCAGGAAATTCACGCGACCACCCCCTTGGCGGCGCGGAAGCCGAAATAGGCTTCCTGGAAACCCTCGGCCGTCTTCAGCTCGGCAGAACGGCCCGCCATGGTGACCGAGCCGGAATTCATCACATAGGTCCGGTCGGCAACCGCGAGCGCACGATGGACGTTCTGCTCGACCACCAGCACCGTGACGCCGGTTTCACGCAAGGCCGAGACCGCCTCATAGACCTGATTGACGATCAAGGGCGCCAGGCCCAGCGACGGCTCGTCGATCAGCAACAGCCGCGGCCGGGCCATGATCGCGCGCGCGATCGCCAGCATCTGCTGCTCGCCGCCGGAAAGCTGACCCGCCTTCTGCTGCAGTCGCTGCTGCAGGATCGGGAACATGGCGAGCACCCGGTCGCGGTCCTGCGCGATCGCCGGCTTGTCCTGGCGGGCCGTGCCGCCGAGACGGATATTCTCCGCCACCGTCATGGAGGCGAAGATATGACGGCCCTCCGGCACCAGCGACAGCCCGCGCGTGACCAGCTTTTCCGGCGCGATGCCGAGGATCGAGTTGTCTTCCAGCGCGACGGCGCCGCGGGCCGGCTTCACCACGCCGGCAATCGTCAAGAGCAGCGTCGATTTGCCGGCGCCGTTGGGGCCGATGACGGCGACGATCTCGCCCGCCTGCACCTCGATCGAGACGCCGCGCAGCGCGGCGACATTGCCGTAGCTCACATGGAGATCGCTGACCTTCAACATGGGATCACGCGACCTCGTCGCCGAGATAGGCCTGGCGCACCAGCGGGTCGGCCGCGACCGCCGTCGGCACGCCGAGCGCGATGGTGCGGCCCTGATCCAGCACCTGGATGCGATCGCAAAGCCCGAACACCAGGGGCATCTTGTGCTCGATCAGCAGCACACCGCAGCCGAACTCCTTGCGGATACCGCTGATGATGTTCAACAGCTCGTCGCATTCGGCGGTGTTGAGGCCCGCGGCGGGCTCGTCCAGCAGCAGGAAGGTAGGACGGCCGCACAGCGCGCGGCCGATGCCGATCCGGCGCTCCTCGCCGAAAGGCAGCGTGTCGGCACGGGCCTCGGCCAGATGCGCCAGCCCCAGCCATTCGAGCGTTTCCCAGGCGCGGCGGCGGCCCGCATGGCGATCGAGGCCGCAGGCAATGGCGCCGGCCTCGACATTCTCGATCACGCTCATGCCGCCGAAGAGCAGCACGTTCTGGAAGGTCCGGGCCAGCCCCATGCGGCTGCGCTTATGCGAGACCAGACCCGTGATGTCCTGGCCACCCATCCTGACGGAACCCCGGGCCGGTTGCTGGAATCCCGTCAACACGTTCACCAGCGTCGTCTTGCCGGCCCCATTCGGTCCGATCAACCCGAGGATCTCGCCGGGCTCGAGCGTCAGGCTCACGCCATCGATCGCGCGCACACCCTGGAAATGGACGGCCACGTCGATGGTCTCGAGCACGGCCGGGGCATTGCCCCGGCCTGCTTCCTCCCGCTCCTGCATCTGCAGAACACCAATCCCCGAATGCTGATCTTCAAGCCGGCGTTATTGCGGCACTTCCTGCGCGCGGAAGACGCCTTCGCTGTTGCCGTGCTTGCCGTTCTGGATGCCGAGCACGATCATGTCCCGCTGCATGTTGATATGGACGGTCTCGGTGTAGGTGGTCGGGCCGACCAGCGTCGGGACATCCTTGAAGGTCTGCAGCACGGCGCGGACCTTGTCGGTGTCGAGCGTGCCCGCGTCGGTCACGGCCTTGGTCCAGGCCTGGATCACGCCATAACCGGTCATCGAATGCGAGGTGACGGGCCGTACGCCGAACTTGTCCTGGAACGCCTTGAAGAAGGCCTGCGCCTCGGGCCGCGGATCGGTGCCGAAGATCGAGCCATAAGTCACGATATACATGTTGGAGAGGTCGGGCACCGCCTCGAGCCAATAATCGCCGTCCCAGGATTCCGAGCCCAGCAGCGGCTGATTGAGGCCGGCCGCACGCAACTGCCGGATGGCGCCCGGACCTTGCGGCGGATAGGAGCAGATCACGATCAGGTCGGGCTGCTTGGGCAGCGCCTTGATGCGGGTGATCTGCGAGGCGATCGAGGTGTCCTCGCCGCCGAAGGTGTCTTGCCCCAGGAAATTGTCGGCGCCCGCGAGCTCGACCCAGCGCTTCTGGAAGGTCGCGGCCCAGGTCGCGTCGAAGGCAATGCTGGTGTCGAGCAGCACATAAGCCGTCTTCCAGCCTTTTTTCTGGAAGGCCCATTCGGCCATCAGCGCCGCCTGGCCGGGCGAGCCGGTCGCCATGGTGAAGGCGTTGGGGCCGATGCCGCTGGGACCGAACTTCGGATCGCCGGCGCAGGTCGAGAAGGCGATCAGGTTCTTGGAATCGGCAACCGTCGCCGCCGCTCCGCCGTAATCATAGTCGCAGGTGACAACGACCATGTCGGCGCCCTTGTCGATCACGTCCTGAGCCGCCGTCGCCCCATAGGCGATGTCGGACTTGGTGTCCGAATAGATGATCTTGATCTGCCGGCCGAGGAGACCGCCATTCTTGTTGATGGCCTCGATCGCCAGCTCCATGCCCTTGGCCGGACCGTCGTCATAAGGGGCGATATCGCCGCTGAGCGCGATGGCGGCGCCGATGATGATGGGTTTCTCGTCGGCGCGCGAAGCGCCCGAAGCGAGCAGCGATGCGGCCAAACCCAACGCCGCCACCGTTCCGAACAGTTTCAAGCCCATGATGCGATCCTCCCTATGGAAGTCTTTTATCGTTCAAGTCTCGTGAACCAGCCCCGCCTTCACCACGCCGGCCGGGCTGGTTCGTTTGCGTCTTATGCCCTGGCGCGTTGTTCCCGGAGCCGGCGCGTCGCAGCGGCATCCACGTCATATTCGACGCCATCCTTCGACAGGCTCAGCGCCACGCCATAAATCTCGGCGGCCTTTTCCGGGCTCAGCCATTTCTTGTTGACGTCGCGCACCACCCGCTCAGGCGGACGCTTCAAGGGATCGCCATAGCCGCCACCGGCGGAACTGCGGAACATGATCGCCTCGCCGGAGCGGACCTTCTCCTGATGGAAGTCGGGCAGGCGATCGACATGGCCGTTGGCGCCGCGCTTCCAGGTTCCAGAGGGAAGACCATCAAGGCCTTTGAGCACGCCCCGCGCCGGGAAGGTGCCGCCATCGCCGCAATATTCGATCACCATGTCGCCGGTCAGCGACCGATAGGCGCCTTGCGTGCCAGGCGCCCCGTTCCATTCGCCAAAGCCCATGCTGTCCAGGGAGACGCGGCGCTCCTCGATGAGGATCGGATACATGGCCTCGTCGACCTCGATCGAATCGCTCACCATGATTCCGTTGCCGACCGAGCTCTCATAGGTCAACCAGCCGTCATGGCCCTTATGGCCGGGACCGCCGGAAAGGCCGAGCATGAGCTGGGTGATGTATTGCACCGGATCCTTGCGCCGACCGTCGGTGCCGGAGATGACGCCCAGCGCCGCCGAGAAGTTGCCGCCGCCCTCGGCCATGCCATAGGGCTCGCCGATCTGCGAGAAGGCGCATTGCACCGCATTGGCCAGCCGCTCGTTGCAGTTGCTGGTCGCGCAGGAGGTGCCGATCGGATAGGTCGGCCGCCCGACCACGCAGCCGTCGCGCAACAGCGGCACGATGCGGCTGGCGCTGCCGGCGTTATGCGGGATCGAGGAATCGATGTTGTAGAAGACGCCGATGCGGCAGGAGGCGACGGCGCAAGCCTCGGAGAGGTTCAGCCCGCCCTGCACGCAGTCCGGATTGTCGCGCGCGTCGACGGTGATGAGGCCTTCCTTGGAATCGATCGTCACCACCACCTTGATCGGCACGCCCTCGTCGGCGACGCCGGGCACCGGATCGTGGCGCACCTGATAGCTGAAGGTTCCGCTCGGCAGCTGCTGGATCGCCGCGATCGCGCGCCGCTTGCCATACTCCATCCAGGCTTCGATGAAGCGTTTGATGGTATCGGCGCCGTATTTCTCGATCAGCTCCTTGATGCGCCGCTCGCCGGTACGGCAGGCGCCGACCTGGGCGCGGTAATCGCCATACCAGATGTTGCTGACGCGGATCTTCTGCTTCGCCATGCGGACGATGTCCGCCTTGTCCTTGAATCCTTCCTGGATCCGGACGCAGGGGAAATGCATCCCCTCCTCATAGATATCCTTGGCATAAGGCAGATAGGTCGTGGGCTGCGGCGCCCCGATGTCGGCGTGATGCGATCGCGCCAGGGTCCAGAACAGCGGCTCGCCCTCATGGAACACCGGCACGCAGAGCGTCAGGTCCGCATGATGGGTGCCGCCGAAGAAGGGGCTGTTGTTGAGGAAGGCGTCGCCTTCCTTGATGTCGTCGAACAGCTCGGTGATCGGCTCGGTGGTGAGCTCGAGCGCCGTCACATGGATCGGCAGCGCTTCCTCGACCGACACCAGGCGATGGTCATAGGTGAGGATGCCGCAGGACATGTCGCGGCCGTTCTTGATCACGCTCGACCGGCTGGCCTTCATGACCGTGTTGGTCATTTCGCGGATGATCGATTCGAAGCGACTGGAGAGCACCGCCATCAGAATCGGATCGAAACCGACATCGGCGGCCGAGGGCTTCTGCGTTTCGTGGCTGCTCATTCTGAACCTCCCCAATCCCGGCCGCGGGTTCCGGCCCCGCGTCCCCCGCGACACCTCGCGCGAAGCAAGGCGCGCTCGAGCGGCTCCGTTGAACCGCGCCGCGCCCCCTTGCTATCGTCCGAGGCGACCGTTGGATGACCGGTCACTGGGTCTTGATGCCCGCTTCCGGCTCTTAACCCATTAGCAAAAATGCCATGTGATCACAAGGCATGATATTCTATTATTCTCGTCCCGCCGGTCAGGAGTAAGGGAACCCCGCCGGTTGTGCTTGCCGGACGGCACTCCTTGTGATGATTCGCGGGGGGCGTCCGGGCGCCAAGGCCCCTGCTCGCTGTCCCGGGCCGATCGGAGTTCGTCGATGACCAAGCATCCCGCCAAGAAGCCTGCCCGTGCAAGCCTGTCGCTCGATGCGATGCCGGCGGCGCGCCCCAAGCGCGCCGAGAACGGCCCGTTCGAAGTGCCGAAGCTGCAGCGCAACACCTTGAACGACGAGGTCTATCTGCAGTTGAAGCAGGCGATCATGGCGGGGCGGCTCGAGCCCGGCGTGCGCATGACGATCCGCAGCCTCGCCGCCGCCTTCGGCATCAGCCTCATGCCGGTCCGCGAGGCCCTGCGCCGGCTGGTGGCCGAGCAGGTGCTGGAAATGCTGCCCAACCGCTCGGTGGCGCTTCCGGTCATCACGCGCGACCGTTTCTATGAGATCACCCAGATCCGGATTTCGCTGGAAAGCCTGGCCGCGGAGGAAGCCGCCTCCCGCATCACCGATGCGGATATCGAGGCGCTCGACCGTCTCAATGACGCGATGGAGCGGCCCAACGCGACGCAATCGCCGGGCTATCTCGAGAGCAATCGCGAGTTCCATTTCTATCTTTACCGGAAGTCTGGCCTGCCGATCCTGGTCTCCCTCATCGAATCGCTCTGGCTGCAGATCGGGCCGCTGCTGACGATCCAGCAGGCGGCCTATGCCAAGTCGACGGCCGTGCCGCCGCAGATCCATCATCATGCGCTGCTCAAGGCGCTGAAGAAGCGCGACGGCAAGGCCGCCGGCCGCGCCATCGGCACGGATATCGACGATGCGGCCAAGCTCATCGCCAAGGCGCTTTAACCTGCGATCATGACCATCGAGTTCGCCGATATCGCGTGGAACGGCCGCAGCGTGCGGCTGGAATATCGGTGGATCGGGCGCGAGCGCCGCGAGGCGCCGCTGGTGGTGTTCCTGCATGAGGGGCTGGGCTCGATCGCGGCCTGGCGCGACTATCCCTTGAATCTCTGCGAGGCCGGCGGTTTCCGTGGGCTGGTCTATTCGCGCCCCGGCTATGGCCGCTCCACGCCGCGGGCATCCGACGAACGCTGGGCACCCGACTATCTCCATCGCCAGGCGCGCGAGGTCCTGCCCGCGTTGCTGCAGGCGGCCGGCGCCGGCGCGGAGAAACCCTGGCTCTTCGGCCACAGCGATGGCGGCACGATCGCGCTGCTTTATGCAGCCTCGCTGCCCGACGCGCTCAAAGGCGCCATCGTCGTGGCGCCACATTATTTCGTGGAAGACAAAGGCGTTGTCGGTATTGCCGAGGCCAAGACCGCTTACGAGACCACCGACTTCCGCGACCGGCTCTCGACCTATCATGTCGATCCGGATTCAGCCTTCTATGGCTGGTGCAATGCCTGGCTCTCGCCCCAGTTCCGCGACTGGAACATCGAGGAAGAACTGAGCGCCATTCGCTGTCCCCTGCTCGCGGTCCAGGGCGACGAGGATGAATACGCGACGATGCAGCAGATCGACGGCATCAAGGCGCGGGCGCCGCAGACCGAGCTCCTGAAGATCCCGGCCTGCCGGCACTCGCCCCATCGCGATCAGCCCGAGATCCTGACCCGTGCGACGGTCGACTTCATCCGCGAGAATGACTCAGCATGAGCTACTTGCGTTCTCAAGGGGCGCTCCAGACTCTATCCAGAGGAAACCCCTCTGGTCACCCCTGATGCAGATTGCATAAAACTTGCCAACTTAGCCGTTAAGGTGTCGGAGTCCGCAACTTCGCATTCCCAAACCACAAGCACACGATATCCGAGGGCCTTGAGTTCGGTCGACACTCTTACGTCGCGCGCCCTATTCCTCCGCAACTTGGGATTCCAGTATTCGGTATTTCTCTTCGGTGGCCTATTAAGCCGGCATCCTTGGTGCGAATGCCAGAAACAACCATGAATCAGGATCGCTACCTTGCGAGATTTAATCGCAACATCGGGTGTGCCGGGCAAACTCCGCACGTTCACCCTGAACCGATACCCGAGGCGGTGGAGTACGGAGCGAGTCGCAATTTCCGGACGAGTGTCTCTTTTCCGGATCCTGCTCATCACACTTGAAGCATCCATCGGGACCCTCAAGCAAAAGTTATCTAAATCACCTCAGCCGTAGATTCCCTTCAAGAATTACTCCGAGTCATTCAGCCGCCACGGGCCGCACACTCGCACGCCGGCCCTTTCCAGTACCCGGGTGTGCTTCATGATGCCCTATCAGATGGCGATAGCGACCAGGCACAGCCTCAATGCGCCCAGGCTCAGGCACATCTGCCCGGCTGGTTGGAACTAACCTAAGCGGCATGTAGGTGGCAGATCTGCCCAAGAATTGGGAACTTATCTCTCGCGCCAACACCTCAGCCAAAAGGCTTGGAACGGCATTGCCAAGTAGCTTCTGAGCGGTTCGGCGATCTTCACAGATGAGAACATCATCGGGAAACGTCTGGAGTCGACAAAGCTCGCGCGCGCTCAAATGGCGATTGTGCCAGTGAAATGGGCCGGTCGCTGGCCCAGGTTGAGCCTGCAAAGTCCAAGATGGTTGATTCTTTGCAAGCTTCAACAAAAAGCTCCAGTACCGCGTGCGCCAACCAAAGAGCGGTGCACCACCGCCTCTTGAAGTGTGCCAAAGATAATTTTGACCTTCGGGGATGGATGGTAAGAGTTCCGCCCACTTTCCCGTCATCGTCAAATCTTCACTTGTTGGCTGGGAATTCAGATCACCAATTGCATCCCACGCGGTGGAATATCGTTTCAGTCTGGCTTCCAACATGCCTGCCTCACGAACGCCGTGCGTCGGGTGCGGAAACTTGAATTCAAGCCCATCGCGAGATGCGACAAGAAAAAACCGAGTTCGATGTTGCGGAACTCCATATTCGGCAGCGTCGAGTGTTTTGGTGAAGGGCCGGTACGCGGTCCCTTCAGAAATGTTTATGGCGTGTAACCCTTCCAGGAGCAATTGCAGCCCCTCATCTTTACCTGCATAGCTAATCGCGTCGACATTCTCGAACATTAATGTGCGGGGCTTAATCGCTCGAACAATCTCAAGATAGCGCCTAAGCGTACCCGCCCGCGGATCATCAAGACGCAATGCATGCCCTCGAGACCAAAAGCCGCTCTTGGAGAACGGTTGGCATGGCGGGCCGCCAATGAGCACATCGACATCGCCTTCGCTCAACGAGGCCTCTTGCAAGATGACTTCCGCCGAGACCTCCATGATATCGGCCTCGATAACTGGCCACGAACGGCTATTGCGAATCGTAGCGCAAGCATCCCGATCGAAATCAACGCAAACACGCGTCTCGAAACCGGCTGCTTCAAATCCGTAGTCAATGCCGCCGGCACCGGAGAATAGCGATACTACGTTCAAGAGATGTCTCCTGCGGCAGCTTCCAGAACATGTGCTGCGTCACCCCAGCTCCCGTCGACGCGAACGAGATTCGACAATCGTCCCGGGCAATTTTTATGGGCAGCCATCGTTTTCGGGAGGCGATATGCAAACTCCCATCGCTCCGTGATGGCGTGTAAGCAGGCGGCAAGAACATTGAACTCGGTTGGGCGGTAGTAGCGAGAACAACGGTCGCCCTGCGAAGCGCGCGTGCGTTGAAAGTCAACGCGCGGAATCCCATCAGCGGTCGGCTGTCGCAAGACATTTTTGCATTCAACAAGAATTGGCCCGCGACCCTTGTACCTAAGACTGATGTCCGGTTGACCTTCGAGATTCAGGCGTTCGCAGTCGGTTACGCCAGGAATTGTAGCCAGAGTCCTTTGAAGGTGAGTTTCAGCAACCCAACCGCGCACAGCCATCTTCAGGCGAGGAGCAGTACCAATGAGAGATAAAATTTCATCAGAACTCATCTCAAACTCGCGTGCGATCTCGTGCAACCGCTCGAGAGGCATCTCCATTGACAAGGTCGGCACAGCCTCCAATTTCGGCGGCTCGCGAACGTCCTTTAGATGCTCTGCTGCGAGCAGGTGTCGGTTCCCTTGATCCAGACCCACCGCCGCACGCTCAAATCGCACAAGATCAAATAAGCGCTCGGGGCGACCGCCAATGAGCACTTCGACAGGCTCATCCTTCTTGCGTGAACTCTCACGCTCCCAAACATGCCAACCAGTCTCACGGGCAATCTCCAGATCTTGGCGCTTGAACTCCAAGGAGATGTACATCCGAGTGGGATTGTGCAGAACAGGATCAGCTGACACCCAGCAACCAGTCACTGGATCGATGCCAAGAAAGACTGTCGTAAAAAGCCCCGTGGGATCTTGCCACAGCTCATGAAGTAGCCCGTCCTTTGGGCCGTACTTGATCTGAAATCGACATTCGTCCAGTGGCCGATTTCTGGTGGCAACACATGTGACTGTGAAAAGGTAAAAGATCGCGCCAATGCGCTCACCGTTAGGCGTGGCAAACACGATTTTGAACGGAGCGGAATGAAAGTCTGGAGGAGTGACAATTCGACAGCCCGCGGCCTCGAGTCCCTCGATTAGACGGTTTACACTAGCCGCCCGCTTCGCCGCAGAAACTCGATAGCTTCGATAAGTATCGGCCATGCGATGCGGCTGCCCTCGTATCATGCTTTGCTGCATTCTGCGGCGAGCATGGTAAGACGACAAGGTCGCTGAGCGGCTGCGATCAATGGATTGTGGTGAAACTGCCATTCTGATCACAATTAGCAGTATTTGTTCGCTAAATGTTCTATGTGATATCTGGCCCGACCCCACGAGCAGTGTCAATCACAAATTGATCGGCAAACACGTTAGCCCGCCGTCTGCCAAGATTCTGGGTAGAACCTAGCGCCGGACAGATGCCTAGCTCCGCGCGAAAGCGACAAGAAAGTACGGGGCCAGAGACCAAGAGTATTTCTTGGACAGCACATCTAGTCGGCGAGCAAGGCCACTTGCCGATATGTCCGCTTTGCCAACGCCGTTAGTAGATCGTACCGTCAGTTCCGCAGCAGCAGCCCGCCATCGACCGGCAGCTCGACACCGGTGATGTAACTGGCATGGTCTGAAAGCAGGAACATGGTCGCCCGCGCCATGTCCTCGGCGGTGCCGATGCGCTTGATCGGGATATAGTCCGCGACCTGGCGGCGGACATCGTCGGTGTCCCAGCGCGCCTGGAGCGGCGTCAGGGTGGCGCCGGGCAGGATGCTGTTGGAGCGGATCTTGTCGGCCGCGAGCTGCATGGCCAGCGAGCGCGAGAAGGCGCAGACCGCCGCCTTCGAGGCTTGATAGGCGTCCTGCGGATGCGGATCGCCGCGCATCCATTGCACGGTCGAGACATGGACCATGGCGCCGCCGCCGGTCTTGCGCATGAAGGGCACCGCAGCCCGCGCGGTATGGACCATGGTCTTGAGATTGATGGCCATCACCTCGTCCCACACGCCCAGATCCATCTCCAGCGCCGACTTGTCGCGCCCGAACCAGAGCACGCCAGCGACATTCGCCAGATAATCGAGCCGGCCGGCGCGCTGATTGGCAGCGGCGACGGTCTTCTCGACAAAGGCGAGGTCGCGCAGATCGCCTTGCGCGAAATGGATCCGGTCGCCCGCCGCGGCGAGGCTGTCGGGCTTGCCCTTCATGTCGATCGCGGTGACCTTCGCGCCGGCCTTGGCCAGCGCCAGCGCGATCGCCTCGCCCATGCCGCCGCCCGCACCCGTGACCACCGCTGACTTGCCGCTGAAATCGTAGGCGAGCATCCCGAACCTGCCTTTGTCTTCTGACCGTTTTCCTGGCTGCCGCCGCCGCCGGACGCGCGTTCTCCCGCGCGAGGCCGCTGCCGCCATGCAGGGAAAGCATACATCCGGCCCTTTGGGCTGAATACGAAAAAATTTTCCAAATCGGATAATCACGCTAAACTCGCCTTCTCTCGAATTCGGCATGTCAGGAGCCAGCATGAATATCGCGGTCAATGCCCATGGCGATCAGGCCCTGGAGGTCGTCTCCCCGATCGACGGCAAGGTCTATGTGCGCCGGAGTTATTCCAGCGGCACCGAGATCGAGGCGGCGCTGGCGCGCGCCGAGGCGGCTGCCCGCGACTGGGCCCGCACTCCGCTCGAGACCCGCGTGGCGCTGGTCGCGCGCTTCGGCCAGGAGATGGTCAAGCGCGCGCCGCAGCTGGCCGAGACGCTGGCCTGGCAGATGGGCCGGCCGCTCTGGCAGGCCGACGAGACGCCGCGCCTCAAGCTGGTCGGCGAGCTGGCCGCGCAAGCGGCGGGCGGGGCGCTGACCGAAGAGGGCTATCCGGCCGATCCCGGCATCCGCCGTTTCGTGCGCCGCGTGCCGCATGGCGTGACGCTCGCGATCTGCGCCTGGAACTATCCGGTCGCGATGATGGGCTATCTGGTCACGGCGCCACTGATCGCCGGCAATGTCGTGATCTTCAAGCATTCGCCGCAGACGCCGCTGACCGCCGAGATCGCGGCCGAGGCCTTCGCGGCGGCCGGCCTGCCCGAAGGCGTGTTCCAGGCGGTCCATATGACCCATCCCGATGCCGAGAAGATCATCGGCTCGGGCCGCTTGCGCGCCGTCAATTTCATCGGCTCGCTCGCGGGCGGCAAGCGCGTCCATGCCGCTGCGGCCGGCACGCTGACGCAGGTCCATCTCGAGCTCGGCGGCAAGGATCCGGCCTATATCCGCGCCGACGCCGATATCGAGCGCGCGATTCCGCTGCTGATCGAAGGCAGCTATTCCAATGCCGGCCAGTCCTGCTGTTCGGTCGAGCGGATCTATATCCATCAATCGATCCGCAAGCGCTTCATCGAGGCCTTCGCCGCCGAAGCGGCGACGGTGACGCTCGACCATCCGATTGCCGGCAAGCAGCCCTATATCGGCCCCGTCGTGCGCGCGACCTCGGCCGCCACGATCCGCAATCAGGTGGCCGACGCGCTGGCCAAGGGCGCCAAGCAGGCGATCGCGATCGGCCGCAGCGCGGCGCGCGATCTGGGGCCGGCCTATGTTGAGCCCGAGGTGCTGATCGACGTGAACCACGCGATGGCGGTCATGCGCGACGAGACCTTCGGGCCGGTGGCGGCGATCCAGACCGTCAGCGGCGACGAGGAAGCGGTCAAGCTGATGAACGACACCGAGTACGGCCTGACCGCCAGTGTCTGGACGGCAGACAGCGAGACCGGCGTGGCCTTGCTCGACCAGGTCGATGCGGGCACGGTCTATCTCAACCGATGCGACCATGCCGACCTCTATCTGCCCTGGGGCGGGTTGCGCAATTCCGGCACCGGCCGGGTCAATGGCCGCGAGGGCATCCTGCAGTCGACGGAGACCAAATCCTTCCATGTCCGCACCCGTTTTGTCTGAGGCGGATACCGAAAAACTCGCGGCTTCCTCGATCCGGACGATCAACGGCGACACGAAGCTCGGCATTCTCCTGATCTGCGAGCATGCCGGGCGTCGGGTCCCCGAAGCCTGGGCCGATCTCGGCCTGCCGCGATCACTGCTCGATACGCATTTCGGCTGGGACGCCGGGGCCGGCGCCTTGACCGAGGCGCTGGCGGAGCGCCTGAAGGCGCCGGCCGTGCTCGCGAACTATTCGCGGCTTTTCCTCGATATCAACCGCTTCGAGACCGACTGGGACGTGATGCGCCCCGACCTGGCCGGCATCCCGGTCCCCACCAATATCGACCCCGATCCGGCGGATCAGGCGTTGCGCGAACGCGTGGCGCGCCTGCCCTTCGACCAGGCGACGCTGGCGCAGATCGCCCGCTTTCACGAGAGCCAGCACCCAGCCGTGGTCTCGATTCACAGCTTTACGCCCCTGGTCGGTGGCAAGCCGCGGGCGACCGAGATCGGCGTGCTCTGGCGCGAAACCTGCCGCATGGGACCGCCGGTCCTGAACGTGTTGCGCCGCGAGGAGCGCTTCACCATCGGCGACAACGATCCCTACGACTGGCGGCAGGTCGAAGGCTACACGCTGCGGCGCTATGCGCTCGACCGCGATCTCCCCTGCCTCTATCTCGAAATCCGCAACGACCGGCTGGCGACGGCACGCGGTGTCGACGAGATCGCCGACAGCCTCGCCCCGGCGCTGACCCAGTGTATCGCCGGACTCCCGACCTGACGCCTCCTTTGACGGCATTGTACTCGACGCAGCCATGGACAGGCTGGCGAGCGCAACGCTAGCTTGGGGATGGCTTTGCCAAATCGGAAAGGGAGGCTTGAGTCACCCGTGCGCCGGCCCGTCGTCCTCGCCAAGATTCGCGAAATTCGCAAGTCCAAAGGCCTGACTCTGGAGCAATTAAGCCAGGCCAGCGGCCTTTCGGTTTCGCAGCTTTCCAAAATCGAGAACGGGAAAGCGCGCCTCACCTTCGATACCGCGTTGATGCTGTCGGGCCTCCTCAAGGTCCCGGTCACGGCCTTCCTGTCGAGCCCCACCTCGGCACCCGTGGCGCGGCGCTCGATCACGCGGGTCGGCGGCGGCATCGTTCACAACACACCCGGCATGAAGTTCGAGGTGCTGTGCAGCGATTTCCGTGA